>DNAE01000009.1:0-10643 GCA_003543635.1 Clostridiales bacterium
GATCAATACGGGATCGTCGGATTTGACATCTCCGTATTCCAGGATATCGAGGTCGATGGTCCTGGGACCGTTCCTTATCCTTCTTACCCTCTTAAGTTCATTCTCGATCTCATGGCACCTGTCAAGAAGTTCTCCCGGGGCAAGATCCGTTCTTACCTTCACGCAGATGTTGAGGAAATCATCCTGGTCCTTATAGCCGATGGGCTCCGTCTCGTAGATCGAGGAGACCTTGGAGACGTCTATCCCCTTCGTATCGTCCAGCATCTTCACCGCATCGGTGAGATTTCTCAGGCGGTCGCCCATATTGCTTCCCAGGGAGAGATAGGATGTGACCATATTAATCCCTTCTCCTTGTTATCTCCGTGGTAACGGTCTCGAAGACTCCCTCCATGGGGGCATCGGGCTTGGATATGATGATCTTGACTTCCTCCGCCAGGGGTGAATACTCGAGCACATCCCCCGCCAGGACATAGGCCAGGTGCTCGATAAGGTCGAATCTCGACTTCTTCGTCCTCGACACGATGAGGGACATCACCTCCGAATAGTCGACGGTGTCGGAAAGATCGTCCGTCACCTTTCCCCTTATGTCACCGCAGGATATCTCGCAGGTGATGTAGAAGTACTGTCCCTTCTCCTTCTCCTCGGGAAGGCATCCTGTAAATCCGTATGCTTTAATGTTCTTTAACGTTATCCTGTCCATTTCAGATCCCCTCAAATCCCGTCAGGGCATCCCTTGTGGCTCTGACATTATGTACCCGCAGTATCCGGGAACCGAGGCTCACCGATTTCAGAGCGATACCTATGGACACCTCATCCCGCTCCTCGGGGATCGTTTGTCTGGATAACAGATCCGCCGCGATCCTCTTTCTGGAACAGGCCGTGAGTACCGGGAACCTGCCTCCGAAGGAAAGCCTTCCCGCCGAAGCCAGAAGTTCCGCATCCTGACTCCTGGATGTTCCGAAGCCCACGCCGGGATCCAGGACGATATGGTCCTCCGGGATACCCGCTTTAACGGCCCTGTCTATACTTCCGGAAAGTTCCCTGATGGCCCTCTCCGTTATACTCTCCCTGATGCATTCCCCGTTCCTTCTGCAGTTGAACATGAGGACGACTCCCGCATCGTATTCCCTGATGACCGAAGCCATGTTGGGATCGTACATCAATCCGTAGATATCGTTGACCATATGGCACCCGTTCTCGAGGGCTTTTCCCGCCACCTCGGACTTATACGTATCCACGGAGATAATGGTGTCAAGGCTTTCCGCTATCCCCGATATCACCGGGAGGATCCGCCTTGTCTCCTCGTCCACATCCACGGGTATATATCCGGGTCTCGTGGACTCTCCCCCCACGTCGATGATGTCGGCACCCTGCTCGATCATCTCCCTGCAGGAGGCGAGTGCCTTGGTGGTCTGGAGATTCTTACCGCCGTCGGAGAAGGAATCCGGGGTAACGTTCAAGATCCCCATTATCCTGCAACCGGAGGATAGATCCAGCTTCCTGTCCCGCGCCTTAAGGATCATATTCAGTTCCTCGGTCTGTTGATGAGGGCAAGGGCTTCGTTCCTCGTCCTTGCGTCGGTGCGGCATCCGCCCCTCATGGCGGAGGTGACCGTCTTGGAGCCGGGCTTGCGGATACCCCTCATGGTCATGCACAGGTGTTCCGCCTCGATGACGACACACACGGCGGAGGCATCCACCGCGGCGATGATGGAATCGGCGATCTCGGAGGTGAGCCTCTCCTGGAGCTGGGGCTTCCTGGAAAGGGTATCCACGATCCTTGCCACCTTGGAAAGTCCCAGGATCTTGCCTCCCCTGGGGATATAGACCACATGGGCCTTGCCGTGGAAGGGCAGGAGATGGTGTTCGCACATGGAATAGAAGGGAATGTCTCCGATGAGGATCATCTCGTCGTTTCCCTTCTCGTTAAAGACCTTGATGTCCTTACTTATGTCCCTGTGAAGGCCGGAGAACACCTCGGCATACATCCTTGCGACCCTCTGGGGCGTCTCAAGAAGGCCCTCCCTCTCGGGGTCCTCGCCGATGGCCTTGAGGATCTGCCTTACGGCATCCTCGACGGCCTTAAGATCCATATTCTCCCTGCTCTCGGCGGGGATGCTCATATCGTTGTCGTAATCGTACATGTGAATCACCTTTCAGTATGTTTTTTTCGATATTCCATGGGAGTCATGCCCATCTGTTTCCTGAAGGCCACGTTGAAACGCTGGGGACTGGAAAAGCCCGCCTGGGTGGCCACGCCGGAAACCTTGATCTCATTGTTCTCCAAGAGCTCGCAGGCCTTATCGATACGCTTCTTCATGAGGTACGCCATGGGACTGATACCGAACTCCTCCCTGAAGGCCCTGGTGAAGTAACCCTGACTCAGGTAAACGTAGGAGGAAGCGTTGGCGACGGTGATACCCCGGTCGTAGTTATCGTCCATATATTCCCGGGCGATCAAGACCAGCTCCCTCGCCTTGCCGTTGCGCACCCGAAGGCTCTCCTCCCACTCCCTCTTCATCGCCCTGGAAAGGGTGATCATGAGTTCCACGGTGAGTATCCTCATCATAAGGTCCTTGGAGATATCGTCGTGGTTCTTCTCCTCTACGATCCTCTCCATGATATTGCTGATGCTCTTCTTATAACTTCCGGAAAGGAGTATGTAAGGTGATGTCTCCTCCACGGGATCATCGCCCTCGGCGAAGTCCATGAAGCTTTCCAGAGAGGGCTGGGCCAGCTTGACATTATCGTGGTCCTTGGCAAAACCGAAGTAGAGGGTCAGGGTATCCGCCACCGACGTTATTATCCTGACGGAGTGGACGGTGTTGGGACGGATTATCAGCGTGGAGCCCTTCTCCACCGCGACCTTCCTGCCCGCTATGGTGAATTCCACCTTACCCTCCCGGAGATAGAACAGCTCGTGACTGGAGTGGATGCTGGAGGTCGCCCTGGGCACCTTCTTCTCAAGGATGTGATCCAACCCTTCGAAAACGGCGGGCATGGCGCCCTTGTCACTCTTGATGCTGTCTTCTATCGCAGGCAGTAGTCTGTCAAACATGATAACCTCATTCGAATCGTATGTTGTCGATATAGATCTCGCCGTTCCTGGCGGAATCCTCGATGCGGAACTTCAGGGACGAGAGCTCTATGTCCCCCTCACCCTTATAGGAGAACACAAGGGTCTGCCAGGTGAGCTGCTGCTTGATCTCCTGTTCTCCGAACCCCTCGGCCTTGAGGGTCTTTTTCTGGGTATCGGGATTGAACACGTCCACCAGCATCCTCTTCTTCCCCTTTATGAGCAGGGGCGCCATAAGGGATACGTAGGAAAGGTCGGGTTCGAATCCGTAAAGGGAATTCTCCGTCTCATATCTGATGTGCAGGGATGCCGATCCCTCGGTCTTGTTCATCTCGTCGGCGGTGATCACGCCGTTGCCCTTGAAGGTCTTATAGACCTTGAGTTTCTCGAAGTCGTCCCCCTCGTTCCTGATACCGATGAACTCCAGTTTGTCGCAGGAGGTGAAGAAGAGATCCGGGGAATAGAAAGCCGGCTCCCGGTCGAACCTGAAGGGCATGACCGGAAGGTCGTTCAGGTTCTTGAAGGTGGCATCGTGGGGGAAGGGCGAGAAGCCGTAGGTCACGCTGGTGGGTTCCGCGATGTCGTCCCTCCAGACCATTACCCTGACGCCGTGAAGTATCCTGGCATTCGCGGGATAGAATATCCTGTCTTCGCCGCAGATCGCGAAGCCTCTGAGCTCCGTCTCCCCCTCCGCCAGGCGCAGGCCGTCTCCCAGATTATCGAACTGGAGGATCAGCTTGTTGCCCGCCTTCTCAACGCCGCTGCACTCGGGGCAGGATCTGGGCATCTTGGGGGTAACGTGTATTCCCAGGGCGATGACGGCAAGTCTCACTCCCAGGGTAAAGCTCTTGGTCTTATCCGGGAGCAGGAGATCGTGGAGGCTTATGATGCCCGAGGGCATGTTGAGCTTCCTCGTGAATGCCGTAAGGTTCTCGTTGAACTCGATGACCTTATAGGGGAAATCGTAGTCGATGGCTCCGGGGTGCATGCCCACGAAGAGCATGGAGGGCATAAGGGCATCGTCGAAGACCTCCGAGGGTTCGAAGGTGCTTGCCAGAGTACCGATGAGGCCCATGAGCAGAAGATCGTATCTTCCGAACAGGCTCTCGTCCTTACAGGGAGAGAAACACATTCCGCGGACGGAAAGTCCCTTGAGGCAGGCGAGCTTCGCCCTGTACATGATGGAGGGGCGGTAACGCTTCTTGATATATGCGGTATCCTCGGATTTCTTTTCCGACTTGACGGCCATCTCCGAGAACATTCCGAAGTCCAGATTCTTGGCGGAACCCTTGGGTTCCCCCTTCTTCTCCAGGGAGGATCCGTCGGAGTTGGGGAAATCCAGCTCGAAGCCCACGGACTTCGCCTCTTCCTCGATGGTCTCCTTGCCCTCCATCTCCCTGACCTTAGCCTCCTTCTGAAGGTCGAAGTCGAAGAAGCTCTTATCCTTCGTTATCTCCTCCCGGAGATCCTTTGTATTCCTCTTCTCCCTGTCCTTGGCGATCATCCCGGCATAGCGCTTCTCGTCCGTTACGAGACCCAGCTCATCCAGGTAGTCCTTGAGGGAGACCATATTCTCGATCATCTCGTCGGAGATCCAGTTGAGGATCGTGGAATCCTCCAATGAGAGATCCACTACGCCCACGGGATACTTCACGTGGTCCGCCACCGTATAGGCAAAGGAGAAGGCACTGGAACTCACGTCAGCCAGTTCCTTCGTATCGGTTATCTTGATCCATGCAGCATCCTTGAAGTACTTCTTGGGTTCGAAGTCGATATCCTGCTCGTTACTTTCCAGGCCGTCCCTGGCGGGGGTGAAGAACCGCAGGTGATTGAGGGTCTGCCTCTTCAGGGGAGCCGAGGGAGCCGTGGCGTGCTTCATGGGTACGGAAAGAAATTCGTTACCGAGGAATACCCACACGTCGCCGCATCTGATATCCGTAAAGGTCACCACATTCGAGAAGCACTTGAAAACAAAAGTGTAGGCATCGGTGGATGCCTTGTAGGGAGGTATCTCGAAAACAAAATCACCCTTCTCGGATGTGTTCGTCTCAAGGCTCAGGATAACTCCGTAGTCGGCATCGAGCTTGGATACTCGCCTGCCGTCCGTGGGATCCTTTGAGATCTCCAGGGTTATCGTCGCCGAGGGAGCCGCCTTTCCCCTGATGGAAAGGGGTACTTCCTGCTGAAATACGGTCTTGTTGTTGAGCCAGCTGGGCAGCGTTATCGGGTTGATCTGCATAAAGGCCCTCCTAATTTTTAAAAAGAACAAGAACATTATACATGGAAAAACGCTTTTTTTCACGATTTATACTTGCACGAGCATTTTGGGTAGGTCTATAATATTTTTGAACAAAAAAACGATATTTTCGCAAAGAGGGGGTTGCCGTGTCGTTTAATATAGAGAATTTCAAAGATATCCTCAAACAGGAGTTCCCGGGGGCACATTACGAAGACGGGAAACTCACCAGGAACGAACCCGTAATGTGTACCATCATTTCCAAGGACCTGGATTCCGATCCCCACTACCATGAGCACATCGAGCTTATCTATGTGACCAATTCCGAACTTGAGGCCGATGTCAACAAGAAAAAGATCATGGTACGAAGCGGCGATATGCTGGTCCTCATACCGGGGGATGTTCACAACTATAGGCTCAGGAACAACTGCTCCTACGCCTGCATCCACGCTGATATAGACTTCCTTTTCTCGGGTATCCTTTCCAATTCGGACCTGCACTACAGCATGCCCTATACCCTCGCCAAGAAAGACGAGGCCAGGGTTTTCCGCGCGGCGGAACTGGATAAGACGGAGATCCCCAAGCTCATCTACGGGATCTTCGCAGAGTACAAGGAGAGGAATGCTTTCTATAAACTCGCCATAAGATCGGATCTGTCGAAGATCGCCCTCTATGTATTCAGGAAATGGAACAAATACCAGGAGGATGTTTCCAAGGAGAGCACCCGGTCCTCTGGAAAGAGCGTATTCCGTCTCTCCGAGGTATTGGACCTCATCGATTCCGAATACATGAAGGCCCTGACGGCGGAGCAGATGGCTTCCCGGGCGGGTATGAGCTACAGCTATTTCTCGAGATTCTTCAAGAACTCCATGGGACATACCTTCTCGGAGTATCTGAACCTGGTGAGGATAAAGGCCTCGGAGAAGCTTCTCATCAACACGGACCTTCCCATATCGGATATAGCGACGGCGGTGGGATTCTCAAATACCAGCTACTTCATCTCCCAGTTCAAGAAGCAGCTTCACATTACACCCAAAAGATACAGGACCAACTTCGGAAACGATTGATCTATTCTGATACCATCACGTTTACTCCGCGGCTGCGAAGCTCCGTAAGGATCTCTTCGTCCGCCCTGTTGTCCGTGATGAAATAATTGATCTTTGAGGTGGGGATAAAGGCCGAGGCAGAATCCTCCCCCAGCTTTGTGGAGTCGATGAGGGCGACTATGTGGCGCGACCTGTCGGCACAGAGCCTCTTGAGCTCCAGTTCAAAGAAGTTATTGCCGGAAAGGCCCAATTCCACGGAGAAGCCGTTACCCGAGACGAAATAGTACTCGGCACTGAAACGGTTGATCATCTCCCTGCACATGACACCCTCGATGGTACCCGAGTGGGGACGCATCATGCCTCCGATCAGGATTATGGATTTGAAATTGTTATATCTCTGAAGCTCCATGGCGGTATTGATACCGTTGGTGATCACCGTGACATCATTGGTGTTCTTGAGATAGGGTATCATATGAAACGCGGTGGAACTGGCATCCATGAAAATGGTGGTCCCGTCCTTGACCAGGCCCGATGCCTTCTTACCTATCTTCTGCTTGAGATCCACGTGGGTAATGGACCTTACCATGTAGTTCTCCACCATGTCGTTACGGGGTTTCTCGGGAAGCCTTACGCCCCCGTGGAACCTTACGATGGCTCCCTCTCTGGCCAGGTCTCGGAGATCCGTCCTGATGGTCGCTCCGGTGACCCCCAGTCTCTCGGACAGGAGATTCGTATTGATGGAGCCCTCGGCCGCCAGGATATCCAGTATCTGCTTACGTCTCTCAAGATTGATCATGAGGTTATGTTATCAGCCGCCAATTTCATTGTCAATCATTTGCTTTCATTTGGTTTCATTTACTCTTTTCGGCAATAAAAAAACTGCAACCAACCTTACGGATGATTGCAGCTATGGCTGCCGAACTAGGATTCGAACCCAGACAGACGGTGCCAGAAACCGGAGTGCTACCCTTACACAATTCGGCAATGTCAACTGTTTTATTGACGGCTGATAGTATAGCAAAGTTGTATTTTAATTGCAAGCGCCTATTTCGATAAGCTTCTCTTTTACCTTACCCATGTCCTCGTAAAGGGGTATCTTGCCGCTCTCGTTACGCAGGGCGTAGGCCGGATGATAGGTGGTAAGGATATGGTATCCGTTCCTCTCGATGAAGGTTCCCCGCACATCCCGCATGACGGGCTTCACCCCGAAAAAGGCCTCGTAGGCCGTGGATCCGCAAAGGAGTATCACCTTGGGGCGCACGAGCATGAACTGCCGGGCCAGAAGCTTCTTGCAGGCCGATATCTCATAGGGTTCCGGGCGCCTGTTCTCCGGGGGATGGCATTTAACAATGTTACAAATGTGGTAATCCTTGGATCTGAAGCCGTACAGGCCCAGGAGATTCTGCAGCAGCTTTCCCGACTGGCCCACGAAGGGCAGGCCCTTCTCGTCCTCTTCCCTTCCCGGGCCCTCGCCCACGATCATCAGGGGAGCTCTTCTGGAGCCCCTGTAGATGACAACGTTCTTCGCGTTCTTTCTGAGGTCGCAGGCATTGCACTTCCTGCAGGAGCGTTCAAACTCCTCCCATTCCCTGTTGAGATCTTGTTCCGTCATTTAAGCACGACCACCGTTATTCCGTCATTACACCTTGCCCAGTCCTTGTCCTTCTTAAGTTCGGGGCGCAAGGTCAATATATCCCTTCCCCCCTGACTCATGGGACCGAACTGTTCCCCGGGACAATAGGCCTTTATGATCCCCCTTCTCCTGTAGGAGGACAGTTCCGTAAGGCACGCCCGCTTGATGGCGCCCCCTGTGCCCGATGAGCCGTAACCGTGGATTATCTTGGCTTCCCGGGCACCCCGGGACCTGGCAAGATAGATCTGATTATAAAGCTTCTTCATCGCCGTCCCGGTGTCAGGACGGCCCGTCTCAAGGTCTATTATCGTCATGTGATGATTATACACCGCAGGATTGGTATAATGCCATTATGAGACTGGATAAGATGCTGTCTGATTCGGGCGTTGCCGCAAGGTCCGAACTCAAGAAGATGATAAAGAACGGTAAAGTCACCGTGAACGGGACCGTGGTCAAGGACCCGGGCTTTCACGTGGAAGGGAACGAGGACATCAGGGTCGACGGAGGAGAGGTCCAATACAGGAAGTATATCTACCTGCTGCTGGATAAGCCCGACGAAGTCCTCACCGCCATGGAGGATAAAAGGCTGAAGACCGTGGCAGATCTCATTCCGGGAAACTACAAGAACAAGAAGATATCCCCCGTGGGAAGACTCGATTATCACACCACGGGACTTTTGCTCCTCACCAACGACGGGGAGCTTTCCCACCGTCTCACCTCCCCCCGCTACAATGTCCCGAAGGTATACAGGATAAGATATGAGGGGGCTCCTCTGGACGGGGGGCATGTAAAACAATGTAATGACGGCGTTTTACTTGAAGATATGGATGACCCCGTCCGCCTTAAGCCCTCGAAGCTTACTCTCACAGGGGATAACACCTGTGAACTCACCCTTTATGAGGGCAAGACCCACGAGGTACGCCGCATCATATCATCCTTCGGCAGGAGCGTTTTGGAATTACGGCGCATTAAACTTGCCTCCCTGGAACTCTTATCCGAGGAGCCCGGCAGCATCCGGGAACTGACAAAGGATGAGGTCTCTTCCCTTTACGGGATCACAGGTCTTTGAAGATATTGATGATCATCATCTCCGACGCTTCGATATCCGCTGTCTGATTGTAGATACCGAATACCAGCGACGGCTCCGAGGAGGGCCAGAGATTCTCGTAACCGAGCTTTCCGTAGAACTGCTTATCGGTCACCATGAGGCCTATCATGACGGGATCGGTGGAACATTCCGACAGATCCTCTATCACGTTCTCCTCCATATTCATCTTCCTGTTATAGTCATTTATAATCTCATAGTATTCAAGCTCCGAGCAGTAAAAAGGCGTTATCTTGGCAAAGGATTCCGCGGGAAGCGTATTCCTCAGGGTGCCGTAAAGATCCGTAAGATCCACATACTGGTCGAAGTAGTAGGGCGCCGTATTCTCATCACACACCAGGACATTCGGAGATGAGTAGAACATGGTGGTGGCCGCCTGCTCCTGATAGGGGCTGCTGTTTACCTGTCCCTGATCGTTGGGAACGACCAGGTCAACACAGTTTACATAGGGATTCTTATACCCCATCTCACCCTGAAGCAGCTCCTCGTAGTAGTTGCCCTCCTGGATGAAGTGACCGATGGAAACGATACCCGAGTCCGTCCTGGGCTTTATCAGCACATAGTAAAGGACATTTGCCAGTATAAGAACGCCCACCACGGCGATCAGATACTTATACCAGGTATAGGAGAAATAGGTCCTCCACTCGTCTGAGGTCTTACCGAAGTACTTCTTGGCCTGCTCCCTCTGAAGGCTCTTCATCACCCTCTCGTCCCTGGCGCCGATGGCGATATCGTACGCCGCCGACAGATCGTTCAGCCTCTGCTCCGTCTCGGGATCGTTCTTGAGCCTCATATTCTTGGAAAGCTGCCAGAACTTCTCGTCTATGGCAAATTTATTCGCATCCGGGGGAAGGCCCAGATATTCAATGGCCTCCGCCTTACTCATGGCAAGGATCTCAGGGGAGGCATTTCCGCCCTCCTCCTTGGATATCGCGGAAAGGGCCTCCTCTTCGCTCTTCACCCTTACGACGGTGAATTTCTCCGAGGCATCCTTATAGGGGAATATGTCCCCCTCGTCATCGGTTACGAAGAATACCCTCTTACATCCCGCCTTTAAGAGGGCCGGGAAAAGGATCTTATTCACCCACTTGCGGTCGTTCTCGGTGACGCCCTCCAGGCAGGTCCTTCCCACCACGAGATCGGAACCTGAGTGTTTCCTTATGATCTCAGAACAGTTCATGAGTGGGGTCCTGTAGGAGTCGCACTTGCCGTACTTCTTCCAGTTCAGTACCGTCGCATTTGTCGTCTTGTCGTATCTTATGTTGTAAAAATCAGAATCGTATATCTCTTCCATCAGCTGTAACACTTAACCGCCATTCTAATGATATTGGTGCCGCAGAACACAAGGTCAGAGAGGTCGAGCTCGCCGCTTTCCACGGCCTTCTCGATATCGGTTATGTTCTCAAGACATCCGGGCATCTGCCAGTCGTTGCCGGCTTTGATGCATCCGACACTCGATGATATCGGATAAATCTCCGAATAACAACCCATGAAGCTGACATCCTGGGATGTGAACCAGTCCGTCATGACCACTCCCTCAAAGCCCCA
>DNAE01000009.1:10720-10906 GCA_003543635.1 Clostridiales bacterium
GACTGTATAAGGTCCCGGTTGTTGGCCGTATGGATGCCGTTCAGAAGATTATAGGACGTCATTATCGAATAAGGCTGAGACTCCCTGACGCAGATGCCGAAGCCCCGGAGATAGAGATCTCTCAGCGCCTTCTCCGAGACGTGGGAGTTGGAGAACATCCTGTTCTCCTCCTGGTTGTTGCAGGCG
>DNAE01000165.1 GCA_003543635.1 Clostridiales bacterium
GGAACTGTCCAGATAGATCTCCTCCCTCACCTTGAGCTGATATTCCGGCTTCGTCATGTAGTAGAGCAGGAATTCAAGGATAAGGGCACTTCCCAGGCTCCTCCCCTCGATCTTAAAGTGGGAGAAACCCTCAGGCATATAAACATCTCTGATATCTTCAATACCGATAAATCCGGGATTTGCCATGGCATCGGAGAAACGGTACCCGCGGGAGGCATCGGGGGATGCGCACCGGTGTTCCTCCGTCTCTTCCCCGAGGCTCTTACGGCTGACTTCTTCGTAGCAAGTCTTACGCTTTTCGCAGGAGAACATACAGCACTCGTTACACAGGAATTCCACCTTGTCCTTAAGTTCTTGGGGCAATGCAAAAAGAGAAGAAAACTCCTTGTTGAGGCGGAAATCCGGTACCACGTAACGGAATTCCTCTCGGAGGAGTTCCTTCTTTAAATCCTCGAAGGATGTGAGCACCTTGGTGGTGGAGGACACGAAGTAAAACCCCGGATAATTCCTCCTTATATGATCCAGCAGCAGATCCGAAGTGATTATGATCCCGTTATCCGTCCTCCCGTTCCTCTCAAACAAGGAGCAGAGGGCATTACATTTCTTATCGGAAAGATGTTCCTCCCTAAGGAGGGAATTACTGAAGGTCAGGCGCGAAGAAATGCCGTACTCCGCCATGAGATCCGCCACATCCTCAGGGCTCGCGTCACCGAACCCCACGCGGCCGCCTCCCCAGAGGCAATCCCCGGGGGCACCGTAGATCGAACCGATACGGCACCGATCGTAAAAGAACTCGGGATGGCCGCGGTAAAGGGGCAGGAATGATCTGTAGAGTTCGTAGAACTCAAACAATCCCGGAAGATGATAGTATGCTGTTTTATATCCTTTATCCATGTTTCATTTATAACGGAAACAGTGCTTTGAAACAAGGTACGTTTTTTCTGTTATACTATCTCCCGGAATAAAAGGAGCATTAATAACATGACAAGTAAAAAAAACTATATCTTCAAGTTCAATAAGACGACCATCATCATGCTGATCGGATTTGCCCTCGAGGCGGTAACCGTATTTCTCGATATTCCCAACGTCCTTTTGAAGAACATCCTGGTTATAACAGGTATCGCACTGATCTTCCTGAGCATGCTGGAAGTTAAAAGGAACAGCCCTTTCCTGGAGCGGGACGAGGAAGACATTGCGGATGACATTGGTTTTGATTTTAACGGTCACTTCAGAGATTACAGGAACATACTCTCAAGAAAAGAAGGAACCATCAAGTACTCCACCTGGAGGGACGGTCTCCTTAAGAAGTATTCACGCTACGGAGAATCGGACTCCAAGAAAAAGATGATAACAGAGGATGTCCGTTTCTATCTTAAGGAGAGCAGAAGAAAGGCCGAGGAGAAGGCCGATACAGTCAGATCCATAATGGTGCCCGCCGAATTCGGTATCGTGGCATCGGTTTACGAATTGGACGTAGCCCCCATATCAGACGAGATGGCCTTCGTTATCGTAATGGTAATGACGGCGGCTCTGGTCTTCCTTTGCGGTACGGAGATCAATCAGTGCAACAGGATAGCCAAGTTCATCGATGACTTCTGCGAAGTACTGGACATCCCCACGGGAAGATAACGCATTCACTTTTTTCTTATCACCATCGGATAGATCTTTCTTCATTCCGATGATCTCAATATTCCGCAAAGACACTTTCGAATGATTATTGGGGATCCTGTATCTCAAGAGTCATCCGATTATAATCATAGATCGGCCATTCGGATGCTCCCTGCATCTCAAGATAGTACCAACAGATATTATGCTCCTCCCCGGGAGCGAAATCCGTTTCCAGGATGATCTCCTTAAGAAGAATATCTTCGTTGACCGAGATGCCGCATATATAAGATCCGTTCCAACAGGGTTCAAGCACTCCGTCAACACAGAAGAGCATATAGCCGTTGCGGTCCCCGATCGTACCCTCGATACTCATATTATCAATAAAATAATGCAGGACCGGCGAAGGTAACGTTATCGTCTTCGCATATCCGTAGTGGTCAGATTCAAAATCTATCTGCTCCTCCGGTGATACCAGGTACTCGGCGTTGCTTATCAGTTCTGTATCCGTATAAACGGAAACACTGATATCCTCCTCGGGACAAACGGATACCACATTGCCCGCCGACTCTTCTTCAGACGAGAAGATCAACTGGGAATACTGACAGTTCAGGTAGATATCCCTTTCTCCGGAATAGCCGAATAAAGATAACCGGAGCTCATTTTCTCCGACGGCTGACGGAAGATCCTTCGCGCTTACCGTGAAGATATTATCCTCGTTGGACATAAGAGTCATGGTAAGTATGCCGTTTTCACTGTTCTCACCGTTGAAACTGAAATCCACGACCTGACCGTTAACTGTCATCAAGGCATATACCGTATATTCGGCATGTCCGTCGAAGTCCGATTCTTCGATCCTGGCAACAAACGTGGTCGTGATCCCGTTATCTTCCACATCGATCGTATCTATGGGTTCAAATGTTTCCCCGTCTCCGGTAAATCCCATATAGATCGTGGATTTCAGTGCGTGATAACCCTGTTCTTCCATCTGCGCGTCATAAGCATTCATTTCTTCTATATCATCACGAATGAATGGTATGGAAGAGACCGGATGTGCGCCTTCTTCGAAGGTCTCCTCCGATATAACGCTCTCAGTCGTATCAGATGACGGCTCCGCTTCCGGGGATGTGCAACCGGCAATAAGCACGGACGCTCCGATAAGAAGCGCTGCAGAAAAGCTTAT
>DNAE01000005.1:0-5205 GCA_003543635.1 Clostridiales bacterium
AAGGGGAAATCGGGACGGATCTTCCTTATCTCGTAACCCCTGTATCCCGTAAAGATGCCTTCGCCGTATGTGCAGGAATCTCCATCCGGATAGCAGAGGAAAGCGGGGGTATCCTCGTATCTCACGGGCCAGGTGAAGGGGAGCTTTCCCGAGGGGGAGATCTTCCCCGTGATGATATCGGCCAGGGCCCTTGTTCCCATCATGCCGGGGTAGCAGGTGAAGATCACGGCGTCTGCCGCATCCTTATATCCGCGAAGGGTCACGGGGCCCGGAACGTTAAGCACCAGGACTATCCTGCTGTTATCTCTCCTCGTCCTTATGAGCCGGTCAAGTATCCTCCGGATCCCTTCCCCGATCTCCAGATCCTTCCGGTCCGCCCCCTCCGCCGAGGGCATGGAAACGATAACTATCGCCGTGGCATCGTTCTCCTCCCAGAAGGCTTGGTCGTTCACGGCGGAAACGGACAGGTAACGGTCAAGACCGTAATGTCTGTCGGTAAATACCTGGGCACTGCCGCTGCCGCAATCAAGAAGATCCGCGGAGTCCTCCGAGAAGATCACGATCTTCCCCCTTCGCACCGGAAGGGCCCCGTTATTCTTAAGGAGGACGATGCCCTCCGCGGCGGCGTTATAGGCCGCCACATCGCCTCTTTCCATATATTCTTCGAAGGAGATACAAGGTCTTTTCCTGCCGCACTTTTCCGTGAGGGCCAGGACCCTTGATGCCGCGTCGTCAAGCTCCTCCCGGGTGAGCCGTCCCTCGCGAAGGGCCTCCGATATATCAGAACTGTCCCAGGGACCCGGCATAAAAATATCGGTGCCGGCAGAGACCGCATCCCCGGTCCTTCCGGTACATGCTCCCCAGTCGGTCACCACGGCTCCCTTGAATCCCCATTCCTCCTTCAGTATCTCCCGGAGGAGCTTCCTGTTTTCCACGCACTTTTTTCCGTTGACGGAGTTATATGCCGCCATAACGGTGGAAACGCCCTTATCGACACAGGCTTTAAAGGCAGGAAGATAAAGCTCCCTCAGGGCCCTTTCGGATATGTGTTCGTTTATCACCGTGCGGTTTATCTCGAGATTATTGGCGGCGAAATGCTTGACGTTGGCACAGACCCCCGTCGCCTCCACCCCTGAGGCAAATTCCCCGGCAAGGCTTGCCGCAAGAAACGGATCCTCCGAATATCCTTCGAAGAACCTGCCGTTACGGGGCTCCCGTAAAAGGTTCACGTTGGGCGTTCCGAGAAGACAGTCTATCCCGTAGACCAGGGCTTCCATACCCAGGGCCTCCCCGGTCTTTTTGACCACGTGAGGATCCCAAGTGGCGCCCAGAAGGACTCCGGGAGGGTAGCAGCCGGGACTTATCACGGCGTAACCCGTCAAGGCCTTCAGGTCCTCCAGGATATATGCCCGGAGTTCCTTCTCCCTTTCCGTCAGAGCAGAGACATTAAAGAATTCCCTCGAACAATCAAGGAGCTCCACCGATGTATATCCGTTCTCTTTTGCGTAGGACGAATACCTGTCGGAGAAGAGCTGCTCGAAGTTCATGCCGGTGCCGCCGTCCAGCATCTTTATCCCGGGTATCCCGCGCTCCGGAACACCCTTCGTCCTAAAAGAAGAGGCACCGCATAAAAGCGATGCCTTTTCCTCAATGGTCATATCAGAAAGGCGATCTCTTATATCCATGACGTTATTTTACAGCAATCATTGCACACACGCTCTTATCTTTTCTGAATAATTCTATACTACTCATACAGAAAAATGATCAAGCACTCAAGTATAAGATCAACAGAGCTATCTGCAAAATAAGACTAAACGAATAAATGATCATGCTTATACGTGTTGAAAGGTTATTATTAATACAATAGGCAACAAATACAAAGCACAAAGCCATAAACGAAGAAATTATAACGCCTCTTTTATTTATGTTATCATTTGCAATCATATAGGATTTCCTTACTACATCCATATCGTTTTCCAGTATCTCTGCTTCCTCAAAACAATCAAATGGCAATAAAGGCATTTCTACCTTCTTTCCGTTTTCGGTTATCAAGTAGCAAGAAATGTACCCATCCCCTGATATGTGGTCAGATACTATAACTCCCTTATCTACCATTTCCATATCTATTTCAGGTGGAATAGTATCTGTAGATATCAATGTCAGATCCGCTCTGTAGTATTCAAACATATTGCTTTTCAGCGAATCCCTATATCTGGTGTCTGTTATAGAGACAAAACTTATCACAAAAACAAGCAGGGCCTCTATCACTACCAGAGTATTTCTTAGGGTTCTGAGTTTCGGTGAAACAGTTTCTTGTTTTTTCTTGTCAATCCTGATCTTGGAACCAAACACTAAAAGTATTATCAGTACCGCGACAAAAACAAGAAGAACGCATATCTTGATAATATGATTCGTGCAAACAGAGGAAAACTCCATATAATCGCTGTAATATGGTTCGATATTTCCTCCATAAACCCTGTAATCCGAAGATGGCAACAGCAGGAATAGTATCGTCTCTATTAATCCATTAACAAACTCCATTCTATACACCCTCCTCAATAAAAGGGTAAACTGACGAATCTATCGCTGTGATATCCATTGTTTCGAATACATGTTCAGAATCATCTTTCAGAAAAGAAACATCCAAATCAGAAGAATAAGGTCTTAATGTGTCATGAGCATCTAATCCAACAAAATGAATTTCGTCAATAAAACTGATCTTATCATCCGTTTTATTCCACTCTTCAAACTTTTCAACTATATCATATAGATCAGAGGAAGTAGCATTGGGTGTAACCCTAAACGTGATACTATCAGGACCAAGTTGAAATATACACACCTTATCCTCATATTCCCTGTTGATTTCTTTCACGTATTTATCAACTGCGATTTGATTGCGGAAACGATCAACTCTTATAACAAACAAGAATTCATAGAAAAGATTAGTAAGAACAACGATCAATAATACGATCAGAATCATCACTCTTTTATTCTTAAAAATCGTTGTATTCATAAGCTCCCTCGCGAACTGATTCTTGCATTACCCATTCCACATTTCCATCATCCAAATAGTAAACGATTGAATAATACTCATATCCTCTAAGGCGCTAACGGCAGAGTATCGAACTTAAAAGCTTGGTTTTACGGGCTGATCGTTGAAACATATGGGGATGCCTCCTGTAGGTTTCTCATAAACCATACAATTTCACTTTACTTGATGGCATTATTGAAATCAAGCCTAGAGGAAATGAACAGTGCTTTTTCTTCCAAGCAAAAACGGCATCGATTTTTCGATACCGTTTTATAATGCAACAACAGGCGTTAACTGTCACTTCATGATTGCGAACTTCAAAGTGCACTTTACGGCAGTCTTTCCGTCCACCGTCGCCTCTGCCTCGCCGACGCCCACGGGACCTCTTACCTGGGTGATCCTGGTCTCGAGCCTTACGGTGTCTCCGGGAACGATCTGCTTCTTGAACTTGCAGTTATCGATACCTGCGAATACGGCGATCTTACCCTTGAATTCCTCCTTGGAAAGGATGGCGACGGCTCCTGCCTGGGCGAGGGCCTCCACCATGAGGACTCCGGGGGTGATGGGATAGTCGGGGAAATGTCCCCTGAAGAAGGACTCATCGTATGTGATGTTCTTGTACGCGATACAGTACTCTCCGGGCTCGTAGTCCTCAACCTTATCGATGAGAAGGAAGGGATGTCTGTGGGGGATTATCTCCATTATGCCCTTAAGATCAAGTGAATTAGCCATGTTAAGGTCTCCTTTGCTCTTTATGCTTCGTATTTCTTAACCAGGAGCGTGGCGTTATGTCCGCCGAATCCCAGGGAATTGCTCATGGCATAATTTATGTTGAGATCGCGTCCGCTGCCCATGGTGTAGTCGAGATCGCACTCCTCGTCCGTCTCCTTAAGTCCCGATGTAACGTGGATATAGGAATCCAGGATGGACTTAACGCAGACGATGAACTCGACGCCGCCGGCACCGCCCAGAAGGTGACCGATCATGGACTTGGTGGAGTTGATGGCAACCTTCTTTGCCGCATCTCCGAAGGCATACTTGATGCCCCTTGTCTCGAACAGATCGTTGTGGTGGGTGGATGTTCCGTGGGCATTGATATACTCCACTTCCTCGGGGGAAACTCCCGCCTCCCTCATGGCGGCCTTCATGGCCTCACCGGCACCGGAACCGTCCTCTGCGGGGGAAGTGATGTGGAAGGCATCGTTGGTGGCACCGTAACCCACGACCTCGGCGTAGATCTTGGCACCCCTTGCCTTAGCGTGCTCCAGCTCCTCAAGGACTACGACGCCGGCACCCTCGCCGATGACGAATCCGTCCCTGTTCTTATCGAAGGGTCTGGAACATGTGTCGGGATCATCGTTGGTGGAAAGGGCGGTCATGTTGGTGAAGCCCTGTACACCCAGGGGGCAGATGGCCGCTTCCGTGCCGCCTGCTACCATAACGTCCGCATCGTCGTACTTGATGGCCCTGAAGGCATCTCCGATGGAGTGGGATCCGGAGGCACATGCCGTTACGATGGCAACGTTCTTACCCTTCATTCCGTACATGATGGAGATATTGGCGGAAGCCATATTGGCGATCATGACGGGGATATAGAGGGGACTTACCTTCTTTCCCTCCAGGAGCTTTGTGTGCTCCCTCTCGTTTGCCTGCATGGATCCGATTCCGGAACTTACGATAACGCCCACACGATAGGGGTTTTCCTTTGTCATATCCAAAGCGGAATCCTCAACGGCCTCCTTGGCAGCCGCACAGGCGAACTGGGAGAATCTCTCCATTCTCTTAGCCGTCTTGAAATCCATATACTTGGTGGGATCGAAATCCTTGACCTCGGCACACATCTTGGCCTTATAGTCCGTGCAGTCGAAGGCTGAGATCGGAGCAAACGCTCTTCTTCCCTCCCTGAGACCCTGCCAGAAGGAATCCACATCCTGTCCAAGGGGTGTGATGGCACCCATTCCCGTTACTACTACTCTTCTTGCTTCCATTTCCTTTTCTCCGTCCTCTTATTTCTTATCCCTTGATCACATGTGCATTCCGCCGTCTACGGAAAGCACCTGACCCGTGATGTAGGAGGCCTCGTCGGAAACAAGGAACCCTACGGCATTTGCGATATCCTCCACCTCGCCGTAACGCTTCAGGGGGATACCTGCCAGCATCTGCTCCTTGACCTT
>DNAE01000005.1:5255-13076 GCA_003543635.1 Clostridiales bacterium
CCCGCATATTCCCTGGCGGCACTCTTCGTGATACCGATGACGCCCGCCTTACTTGCGGAGTAGTTGACCTGGCATGCATTTCCCTCGATACCCACGATGGAGGAGATGGAAACGATGCGTCCGTACTTCTGCTTGCTCATTACGGGAACTACTTCACGGAAGAAGTTGTATGTACCCTTGAGGTTTACCTTGATGACGAGGTCGAAGTCCTCCTCCTTCATCCTTACGAGGAAACCGTCCCTCGTGATACCTGCGTTATTAACGAGTGCATCAACGGAACCGAAGGTAGCCACAACGTCTGCAACAGTCTCCTTAACCTCTTCGCCGCTGCTGACATCGCATCTGTATGCCTTTGTCTCTACGCCGTATTCCTTCTTGATCTCATCGGCTGTCTCCTGAGAAGACTCGATGGGGCATGCGTCGATCACTGCGATGTTATATCCCATCTTTGCGAGCTTGACCGCGATGGCCTTGCCGATTCCTCTTGCACTTCCTGTTACGATTGCTGTCTTTGCCATTTTCTTATCTCCTTATTATGCTTCAAGTGCCTTGAGACTCTCGGGAAGAGCCTCTGCTTCCTCAACCGTGGATACGTTGATCACCGGGATCTCCGGGATCGTCTTCTTAACAAAACCTGCGATGGTCTTTCCGGGACCGATCTCCACCAACACGTCAACGCCGTACTCCTTGAGCTTAAGGAGTGTCTGCTCCCACATGACGGAGGAATAGACCTGCTTCTCGAGAAGATCCCTTGTTTCCTTGGTATCCTCCACGATCTGGGCATTGAAGTTTGCAATATAGGGGATCTTAAGGTCGTAAAGCTCCGCCTTGTCCAGCTCCACCCGGAGCTTTTCTCCCGCGCCCTTGAGCATGGGGGAATGGAAGGGACCCGATACCTTGAGTTCAACGGCTCTCTTGGCTCCCTGCTCCGTGAGCTTTTCCATACCTTCGTGTACCGCGTCCTTCTCGCCTGTTATGACGATCTGGCCGGGGCAGTTATAGTTTGCGACCTCTGCGCCGTCGATGTCCTTGATGGTCTCCTCCACCGTCTCCTTGGGGAGGGCGATGATGGCAGCCATGGTGCCCTGACCTGCAGGTACGAAGGAACTCATCAGATTACCTCTGATCCTGGTGAGCCTGACGGCGTCGGGGAATGTCATGGCGCCTGCGGTCACAAGGGCACAGTATTCACCCAGGGAAAGTCCCGCGGTGATGTCGGGGTGGATGCCCATATCCTCGATGGCCTTCGTCATTACGGAACATGCCGTTACGAGGCAGGGCTGGGTGTACTCGGTAACGTGGATATCCTCATTCTCGTCGAAAAGGATATGTTCCATATCAAAACCGGAAGCCTCGGAGGCCTTGCCGATCATTTCCTTTGCCCAGTCGTACTTATCGTAGAAATCCTTTGCCATGCCCACTTTCTGGACGCCCTGGCCGGGATAAACAAATGCTATCTTCATCAAACGATCTCCTTTGCACCTGCAAGGAGAGCATTAGCTTCCTTGAACATGTCTTCGATAATGTCCTTAACGGGTCTGATCTCGTTTACCATACCGGCGATCTGACCTGCCATGAAGGTACCGCCCTTGACATCTCCGTCAACGACTGCCTTGCGGAGAGCTCCCACGCCGAGAGCCTCGATCTCCTCGAAGCTTGCGTGAGCTTCCTCCAGCTTAATGAACTCATTGGTGAGCTGATTCCTGATCTGTCTTACGGGAGCTCCTGCGGATCTTCCCGTAACCCTGGTGGAGGAATCCTTTGCCTTGATGATCATATCCTTGTAGTTCTGGTGGATGTTGACCTCCTCGGATGCGCAGAAGACCGTTCCGCACTGGACTGCTTCCGCACCCAGCATGAAGGCTGCCGCAACGCCCCTGCCGTCAGCGATACCGCCTGCGGCGATAACGGGGATGTTCACCGCATCCACCACCTGGGGAACAAGTGCCATGGTGGTGATCTCACCCACGTGGCCGCCGGACTCCGTACCCTCTGCTATAACTGCATCGGCTCCGTCCTTCTCCATCTTCTTGGCCAGGGCAACGCCTGCCACAACGGGGATGACGATGATGCCGGCTTCCTTCCACATGGGAATAAACTTACCGGCGGAACCTGCGCCCGTGGTTACGACCTTGACCTTCTCCTCAGCCAGCACCTCTGCGATCTGGGGAGCTCTGGGGTTCATGAGCATGACGTTGACGCCGAAGGGCTTATCCGTCAGTTCCCTGCACTTGTGGATCTGATCCCTGATCCAGTTCTCGTCTGCGCCGCCGCATCCGATGATACCGAGTCCGCCTGCGTTACTTACCGCAGCGGCGATGTGGTGATCCGCAACCCAGGCCATTCCGCCCTGGAAGATGGGATACTTGATACCTGTCATCTCTGTGATCTTTGTCATGGTCTTATCTCCTTGATATTAGTATTCAAAATAGTTCACGCCCCAATTGAGGCCTGCACCGAAGGACGCCATCATCACCTTGTCCCCCTTCTTAAGGACCCCTTCCTTCTTCATCTTTGTAAGAAGGATCGGGATGGAGGCCGAGGATGTGTTTCCGGTCTCTTCGATATTCATGGGGAACTTCTCGATGGGCACATTGAGTTTCTTTGCCGTGGCCTCGATTATCCTCTTGTTCGCCTGATGGAATACGTAGTGATCAACTTCCTCGGCGGAGACACCCTCGCGGTCCAGAAGTTCCTGCATACTTGCAGGGATCGTGGAAACTACAAATCTGAAAACTTCCCTACCGTTCATGTGAAGGTATGTCTCCTTCTCAAATGCGGGATCGGAAAGCTTCTTGGGCTGCTTTAACGTCTCACAGTAAAGACACTCCATGCTTGTGGTGGAAGACTTGAGTATGGCAGCATTCTTCCTTCCCTCCCCTGCCCTGAGCACCATTGCTCCGGCACCGTCTCCGAAGAGGATGCAAGTACCTCTGTCGGTATAGTCGACAATGTTGGTGAGGGTCTCGGAACCGATGACCAGTGCAGTCTTCACGACACCGTTCTCGATAAAATTCTGGGCGACATTATAGGCCGTTACGAATCCGGGGCATGCGGAATTGACATCAAAACAGGTGCAGCCGTCGGCACCGATAGCCTTCTGAACACAAAAACTCATGGCAGGGAAGAGCTTATCAGGCGTCGTACAAGCCACCACTATCATATCGAGTTCCGACGCATCTATGCCGGCATCGTCAAGGGCAGCCTTCGCCGCCTTTGAAGCCATCGCGGAAGACGTATCTTCGATACCGTCTGAGACTCGGCGGGACTTGATACCCGTCCTCTCTGTTATCCACTCGTCATTTGTATCAACGATCTTAGCAAGGTCGTCGTTCGTAAGAGTCTTCGGGGGCTGATAAGAGCCCAATCCAATGATCTTTCCGGTCAACATATAAACACCGCCTTCATAAATCCTTTGATAGTCAAAGTATTACACAAGCAAAGTAATCCGTCAATATAGAGATTGCGGTGAAAATGAGGGCAATTCAGATGATGACTTCCGCCCAGGCGCCCTCCAGGGGAAGGTCCGTCAGAGGGATGATCCCGGCATCGGAAAGGGCCTTTTCGCTCTCATATTTGGAGGTGTTTCCGTGGGCGGGGGCAAGGAAGCATTTCACGTCCTTCTCTCCGGCGGCCCTGATGAGCTCGGGAAGTCCCCTCACCGTCTGGGTACCGGAGTGGTACGCCTCCACCAATATGGCATCAAGACCCTCGAGGTTTATCGCGTCGAAGGGGAAGCCCGGGGTGTTCTTGATGACCAGGACCTTTTTGTCCGGGGCGGAAAGGAATGCCTTGGCGGCGTCCTCAGTGAGCCTTCTTCCCTCCTTGCCTCCGGGGAACTTTCTGTAATCTCCCTTAAAGTCGGCGTCCTGGATCTTAAAGGCCTGAACGAAGGTGGTGTCCCCCATGAAGGAATCGGAGAAGACCACGCCGAAGGTATTGTTGCCCGTCTTGCCGGAGATGGCGGCATCCATTATGCCCAGGGCGTACTTGACGTTCTTCTGGGCGTCGCTGCCGGGATCTCTCGGGGGCTTCTTCGCCCCGGTGATGATGACGGGGAGATCGAGGTAGGACAGGACCCTCACCGCCAGCTGTGCAAAGTAGGCCATGGAATCCGTTCCGTGAAGGATGAGGATACCGTCGGGACGGTCCTCCTCAACTTCCCTGATGATGCCTTTGAATGCTTCCTTATAGTAACCCGCATCCGCATTCTCCGAGGAATAGAGGATGGGGGAAATGATCTTATACCGGTCCTCCGGCTTGAGCTTGGTAAAGAAACTCTTATCCGGAGCCGCCGAGAGCTTTATGCTGTTTCCTTCAGTTCTTGAGCCGATGGTGCCGCCCAGGGCACAAACGAGTATGTTGTTCATAAAAAACCCTCCGTAGGTATTAATCTACCATAACGGAGGGTCCCTGTCACTTGTGGTCGACCGAGTAACTGTAGTCCCCGTCGCCCGTGGAGTATATCTCTATGACGCCCGGATCCGAACTCATGTACGACAAATGCATCTCATAGACGGAACCGTCTTCGAACACCAGATAGTAATAGTGGGAAGCATAGGCACCGTCGCCGTAATCCACCCTTCCGTCGATGATAAGATCGAAGATCGAGTGGCCGTCCTCTTCGAAGTCGGCAATACCCTTATCGATGGTCTCATATTCCCCATTGTTATATTCTTCAAGGGAATACTCGATGGTCTTGATATCCTTATCCGTGTTGTTGAAAAATGTGATCACCGTCTCATTCCTGTCAGCCGCGGGAGCATTCCCCCTGTAGTCCGTAAGGATGAAGATACCTGCCAGAAGGCACATGGCCACATAGGATACGGCGGTGAAGATGATCCACTTTCTCGCGTGGTCCCCGGCCTTGATGAGGTTCATTATAACGAATACCGCGGCAGCTCCCATGACGACGCAGCCCCACATGGCCAGCATCCTCTTGGGTGTATAACCGAAGGTGGTGAAATACATCAGGAGCTTGCAGAGGGCAACCACGGCAAAGACGATGCTCTCCCCCATAAGACAGATGGTGAGGAAACGTGATACCTTTATCACGCTGTCCCTCTTCTCGAAGGCATTGATGACAAGGAATATCAACATGTTGATGGCCATTATGCCCACTAAGTCAAAGAATCCCCTTCTCGCATAATCCACCACGTTGAATCCCTCGGGAAGCTTTCCCAGGACAGCGCTGAATATATATTTTCCCTCAAGAAGGAAGAAGAAGACATATGTAAGGACGAACATACCTGAGATGATGGAAGTAAACACGGGGGATACTATCCTTCTTCTGCTCCTGGCATCAGCCTTCTTGGAGAATCTCTCCCTTTCCTTGGATCCGTCCTCCTTCGCGCAGGCGGATACCAGTGAATAAAGGTAGAAGGTCACGGGCACGGCAAAGATAAGCCTTGCGAAGACGTCAGCGAAGTGAAGGTGTAAGAGCCACTCGAAATCGATATTGTTGAGCAGTTCGTTGCTGATCCTGGCGAACTCGTAGTTAACGGCACCGAGAAGTCCGATAACGATAAGGAAAACGGGGATCATGACAAGGAGCAGTATCACGCCTCCCAGGATACCCTTGGCAGATTTTTCTGTCTTCTCCTCATCCTTCGAAGCTCTGAATTCCTTGATGTCACTGAAGATGTTTCCGAAGTTGGGAAATGTCTTGACGAAGGCGCCATTCAGCAGATCGCTTACGATATAGCTTCCCGTCTTTCCCTCGTAGAGGACGTTCCCCGACACGAGCACTCCGTATACGGCGCACAGGTGGATGGCGAAGATCGAGAGTACATATGAGGGAGCGATATTCACGGTAAGGGCCGTAAGTCCCATGACCCCGTACCAGAAATATGTGATCTTGGGAGAGGATTTTCCCCTCCCCTTTCTCACGACTTCGTTATAGATGATGAAAAGGATAACGAAGATCGTTGCTCCGATGAATCCGTACTTCGATATATCCTGCGTGAAGGGAAAACAGATAAGAAGTCTCAGATATATGTATGCTACCGGGTAGGCGAGCAAAATGCCCGCCATTCCGAATGTTTTTTTATTTTCCATGATCAATCCTCTTTATATTCCAGAATATCTCCCGGCTGGCACTCAAGCGCCTTGCAGATATCGTTCAATGTGGAGAACCTTACGGCCTTGGCCTTCTGGTTCTTCAATATGGAAAGATTTGCAGGTGTGATGCCGACTTTCTCTGCCAAGTCTCCGGAGGAGATCTTGCGTTTTGCCATCATAACGTCCAAGTTTACGATTATCATAAGATTCCTCCTTTCTCAGATCGTAAGATCCAGATCCTTCTTCATGGCGATGGCCTTATCGAACGCCACCTTAACGGAAAGGACGACGAGGGATACGAACCAGGCTACGAGGGATAAGACCCCCGCCTCGCCCCAAACGAAGGCGAGACCGAAGAAAGCGAATCCTGCGGCTATCAGACATATAACGACGTACTTGATGAGATCGGTGTTCTTCTTGTCGAAGACCACGTCCCTGCTCATGTTGCGGAGCAGGAGGAATACACAGATAAGAACGATATATGCCAGGATCGTTATCAGGAAGTAGACGATCGTAAAGGCCGTGATGGAGAACGTATCGTAAAGTCCCGCCCACTCCGTGGCTATGTAACGCGCTGAAGTTACTCCGCATACATCAGCCAGGGCAACAAGGACGATAAAGAATATGGTACCTATCTCAGACCAAAGGATGATCTTGTCGTTGTATTTGGATTCCATGTCGGATACCTCCTCAAATGATCAAGCATGCTTTTATGGCATGATAATACTACGCACGTTATCGATTTGCAAGAGGAATTTATTGTTTTTCGATATATTTTTATTGAATTGTTTATTTGGCCGCGAAGAATGTACCGATGTCGTCCTGATCCAGGATACGCTCCAGCACCTGGGGCTCGGATCCGTTGGCGATGACGCCGTTGATGCCGTTTCCCGTTGCCTTCTGCATGGCCGTGACCTTGGTGTGCATTCCGCCGGTACCGAGGCTGCTTCCGGCTCCCTTGGAGAAGCCCAGCATCTCATCGGTGATCTCCTCGACATAGGAGATCCTCTTGGCATTGATGTTCTCCCTGGGATCGCCGTCGTAAAGGCCGTCGATATCCGACAGGATTATGAGAAGATCCGCATTGACGAGACAGGCGACGTGGGCTGAAAGCGTATCGTTGTCGCCGAAGGTTCCGTTGTGCATGATCTCCGTCGTTGATACCGAGTCGTTCTCGTTGATCACGGGGATAAGATCCCTCTCGAGCATCGCCTCGATGGTATTGGTTATATTGGATCTGGTGAGCCTATCCGTAAGGTCGTCCCTGGTAAGGAGTATCTGGCCGCAGGTATAGGAATACTCGGAGAAACTCCTGTTATAGGCGTTCATGAGTTCGCACTGGCCCACGGCGGCGATGGCCTGCTTCTCCCTGGTGGCCTTGGGCTTCGCCTTGATGCCCAGGCATCCGACTCCCACGCCGATGGCGCCGGAGGTTACGAGGATCACCTCTTTGCCGCTGTTCCAAAGGTCTGCGATGGCACGGCAAAGCTTATCGATGTTGCCGTGGTTCATCTTACCGTTCTCATATGTGATGGTCGAAGTACCGACCTTAACTACTATTCTCTTGGCGAAGTTGATCGCCATTCTGGATCCGCTCATAAGACCAACCTTTTTCTTTAGTCTGTAAAAGGATATACTCTGAACCTCAAAAAAACAAGTAGCGAAAGGGGCTGTCTCAAAACTAAATTGAGATAGCCACTTAAATTTGCTTCATGCTTGCCAGCCGATGTGCCACATGTGGCAAGGTGAGTGGCACATTAT
>DNAE01000081.1 GCA_003543635.1 Clostridiales bacterium
GTATACCAGAATATGGTAAGGAGCGTTGATAAGGATGCTCCCGATTCCGTACATCTCTGCTCCTATCCCGTTGCAGACGAGTCCCTCATCGACACAAAGCTCGAGACTGAGATGGATCTCGTAAGAAAGATCACGGAGCTGGGCCGTTCCGCAAGAGAAGCGGCCAACATCAAGATCAGACAGCCCCTTTCAGAGGTGTTTGTGGTAGCGGGAACAGAGCTTGAGAAGGAGTATGAGGACATCGTACTGGGCGAGCTCAACATCAAGAAGCTCACAAGGCTCGAGAGCGATGCGGACCTTATGGATTTCTCCTTCAAGCCCCAGCTTCGCACCTGCGGAAGAAAGTTCGGACCTAAGCTCAATGCAGCCAAGGAAGTTATCGCTTCTCTTCCCGGCAAGGAGACCATGGCAAAGCTCGATGCGGGCAGCATCACCATCACCGTTGACGGTGAGGACTTCGAGATGACCAAGGATGATTTCCTTATCGAGACGGTACAGCCCGAGGGCCTTTCCACCCAGTCCGACAGGGACGTAACGGTTTCCCTTAAGACGGAGCTCACTGATGCACTCATCGAAGAGGGCTACGTACGTGAGATGATCTCCAAGCTCCAGAACCTCAGAAAGAGCACGGGCCTTGAGGTAACCGACAGGATCGCCCTCACATACGGCGGTAACGATATGCTTGCAACGGTCATCGAGAAGAATAAGGACGCCATCGCATCGGTCGTACTTGCCACCTCCGTGGAGGCAGGGGAGACCGAAGGTGCAGAGCCTTCCGACATCAACGGTCAGAAGATCTGCTTTAAGATCAGAAAGGCATAAAGAAAATGTTATCGGAGTTATTAAGCGGCAAATACTCACCTTCCGAGCTGGTATTGTACATTATTATAATGTTCATTGCCCTGTCGCTTTCTTTCGCCATACATGAGTTCATGCACGCCGCCGTTGCCACCTGGCTCGGCGACGATGTGGCCAAGCTCCAGGGAAGGGTGACATTAAACCCCCTGGCCCATATCGATCCGATGGGTACCCTGAGCCTTCTGATCGTCGGATTCGGTTGGGGAAAGCCGGTTCCCTATAATCCCAACAATCTTACCCGTTTCAAGAGTAAGAGGCTGATGTGCAATATGGTGCATCTCGCAGGTGTAACGGGCAACTTCATGCTTGCCCTGGTCTGCGCCATCTTATCCGGTTTTATCGCCAGGTTCTTTCTGACCTCCTCCGTAGATCTTTACGACATCATGTCGGGGCAGATGGATCTTTCCGGAGTAAATCCCGTGGTGTTTGCGTTATATAGTGTGCTCTCATATACCGAGATGTTCTGTCTCGGACTGATCGGTTTCAATCTCATTCCCCTGCCGCCCCTTGACGGGTTCCACGTTCTCGAAGAATTCCTTCCCTATAAGGTCAAGTATTCTGATAAGTACAGGAAGTTCATGTTCTATGCACCCAGGGTCGTCATGGTGCTCATCTTCATCAGCGCCGTAACCAGTAGCTTCGATATCCTGGGTGGCCTTGTGAGTATCCTGTCTTTCCCGGCGTCACTTGTCTGCAATATCTTCTATTTCCTGGTAGTGTATATCTGAAGAACCCATGGCCGAACTTGTGAAACCGAATCTCAAGATAAGACACTTTGAAGGTCCTTTGGATCTTCTTTTCCATCTTATCGAGAAGAATGATATAGATATCTACGATATCCCGATCTCGGAGATAACCAACCAGTATATGGAATTCCTCTCCGAGATGGAGAAGATGGATATGGAGGTGGCCTCCGAATTCATCGTTATGGGTGCTACTCTGGTACATATCAAGTCCAGGATGATGCTTCCCGGAAGATATACGACTGATGAGGATCAGGGAGACGACCCCAGGGAGGAGCTGGTCATCAGCCTCCTCAGATATAAGCGTTGTAAACTCCTGGCAGGGGAACTCAAGAAGCGCCACGAGATCTATTCCGACTGCTACTATAAGGTCCCGTCCACGGCAAAGTCCCTGGACGTGGATATAATCTATCCGCCCCAGGAGTTCGAACCGGATGAGTTCGAGGCGGCGGTGGAGAACCTCTGCAGGAGAAACGAGATCCGCTTTGCGGACATCTCATCCAAGATAACTCATATCCTGAGACGTGACAGGCTCTCGGTCAAGGAGCGTATGAAGAGCGTTCTTTTGACCATAACAAGAAGGGGAAGGCTGTTCTTCCACGAACTGTTCGAAGGGAAGAAGGAACCCGAGAAGATCGACAGGATCGTGGGATTCTTGGCCGTCCTGGAACTCCTTCGCGGAAACAGGATCAAGGCATCCCAGAAAAAGCCTTTTGACGTGATATTGATCGAAGATAACGGTATGGGGGAGAAGTAAGAAGTGGCTAATAAAGAAGACGAATTTGAGATCTGGGTACAGGAGGTATCAGCCGCCTGCGAGGCGGTGCTCTTCGCAGCGGGGGAATCCGTATCCGTTGAGAGGATGGAGGAGATACTGAACTGCGACAGGGAAGTGATCGAGGATGCCATGGCTAAGCTCATCTCCGAATACGAGAATGATCCCTGGGGCGGCCTCCTTATAAGAAAGGTTGAGGATTCCTATATCATGTGCACCAAGCCCGGCATGAAGAAGGTCCTGGAGAGGATGTATTCCCCGAAGGCGAGACCACCCCTCTCCCAGGCTTCCTACGAGACCCTTGCGGTCATCGCCTATAATCAGCCCGTAACAAGAGCCCAGGTGGAGGCGGTCAGGGGCGTATCCTCGGACTCCATCATCTCCAGGCTCCTGGACCGCGGATGGATCTGCGAGGACGGACATCTGGATGCACCGGGAAGACCCTCGCTCTTTTCCACCACCGAGCAGTTCCTGTTGGAATTCGGCATCTCGTCGGTGGACGAGCTCCC
>DNAE01000039.1:0-165 GCA_003543635.1 Clostridiales bacterium
TGGCGAAGAACAGGCCCGCCAGGGTGACGATAAAGGGCTGGATGTTAAGGTATGCCACAAGGAATCCCTGAACGAGACCGAAGGCAAGACCGATGCCGAGGGCAAGAAGGATCGAGGATGTGATGGTACCGCCCTTGTAGTCCAGGTTGACCGCGCAGGCCATGC
>DNAE01000039.1:252-3365 GCA_003543635.1 Clostridiales bacterium
TGATCATTACGAGGCTCATGCCGCAGGACAATACTATGAGAGCGGCATTCTCATTGAGGATGTTGAGGAAGGACTGGGGTTTTGCAAAGCCCTTTCCTATGAACAGGACTGCGCATACATACATGGCGATGAATACTATTACGGTGATCATCAGGAGCATGGCGGTATCTGTAAGGGCAGCCCTTTTCCTGAGCTTGTTCGATGTATTTACTGCCGACATATCAAGCTGCCTCCTTTGCTGTTTTCTTGGAAGGGAAGATCTTGGCCTTGAACTTCTCCAGCTTCTCGCGGACGAGGGGAGCACTCAGGACAACGAGGATGATGACTACCACCGCCTTATATGCGGGAATGGCCGTGGACTCCACGTTGAACTTCAGGAGAGTCGTGGTCAGGAACTGGATAACATATGCGCCGATGATGGAAGAAGTCATGTTGAACTTACCTCCGCTCAAGGCGTTGCCTCCGAGGGCTACGGCGAGAATGGCATCCATCTCGATATCCTTGGCGATCACGGAATAGTTGATGGTGGAAAGACGGCTTACCTTTATGAAGCCTGCCACTGCAACACAGAGACCGAGGATAACGAAGGTTATGAGCTTGACCGTCTTGGGGTTGATGCCGTTGAGCCTGGAGGAATCGGGATTGACGCCCACGGCCTGGGAATAGAGTCTCAGGTTGGTGAACTTGAGCACCAGGGCGATCACGATCATACAGGCGATGGCGATGAATACGGGGGTGGGGATCGGTACGCCGGGGATGAAGTTTCCGTAGTATGCGAATTCGGGATCGCTTATTACGGGAAGCTCATTATTGTTGATCCAGGCGGCGATGGAACGTCCGGCCGTGAAGAGGATCAAAGTGGCGACCATGGGCTGTATCTTAAAGTAGGATACCAGGGCTCCGTTGAAGGCGCCGAAGAGCATGGATACGACACAGCAGATCAGGAATGCGACTATTATGGGAGCCTGCATATGATCGGGTCTGGAGTTCGATCCGCAGAGGACCTTGAGCACCACGGAACCCGCGATGGCGATGGTGGCTCCCACGGAGATATCCTGTCCTCCTGAAGCGGATGTGACAAGGGTCATTCCGATGGCGAGGATAGCCAGCTCCGAAGCTCTGTCGATGATGGTGATGAGATATCCGGAAAGCACGTTATAACCTGCGGCGTTCTGTCCCATGGTGATGACGAAGAACGAAGGATCCGCTATCAGGTTGAACAGTACCAGGATCAAAAGCGCAGCCAGCGGAATGAAGATCTGCTGGTGTACCAGTTTATTGAAGAACGCGCCGATGCCGCTCTTCTTTTTTATGGTTTTCTCGGCGTTCATTTGGATTCACCTCCGGCGATGGTAGCCATTATCTTATTCTGATTGAGTTCCGCACCCTTGAGTTCTCCGACGACCTTGCCGTCCCTCATGACCACAAGTCTCGAACAGGTCCTTATCATCTCGTCGATCTCGGAGGAGATGAAGGTGACGCTCTTTCCTTCCGACGCAAGCTTCAATACGAGCTTCTGGATCTCCACCTTCGTTCCGATGTCGATACCCCTCGTGGGCTCGTCAAGGAGAAGGTACTTGGGATCGGCCAGGAGCCATCTTGCCAGGATGACCTTCTGCTGATTACCGCCGGATAAGGATTTGATGGGGGTATCTGCAGATGCCGTCTTGATGTTCAGGAGCTTGATATATTCATCGGCAAAGGCTTCCGCCTGGGCCCGGCTGAAGGGCTTGAAGAATCCCTTCATTACCTGGAGAGCCAGGATGATGTTCTCCCTAACGGAGAGATCTCCGACGATACCGTCTCTCTTCCTGTCCTCGGGAAGATAGGAGATACCGTTCTTCATGGCATCCAGGGGCTTATTTATCTTTACTGTCTTTCCGTCTATCTTGACGGTTCCGCCGACCACACGGTCAGCTCCGAATATTGCACGAACGCACTCGCTTCGGCCGGAACCCAGAAGGCCCGTGAAGCCGTTGACCTCACCCTTATGTATCTTGAAATCGAAGGGCTTGATGCCGGTGGTTCCGGTAAGACCCTCGGCCTCATAAACGGGAGTGCTGTTATAGTCGATCTTTTCCGCATCTGATTCGCTCTTGATGTCGGCCATGTCGTCAAAGTCCTTGCCGAGCATCTTGGATACGAGCTGAACGCGGGGCAGGTCTTCGATGACATATTCACCGACGAGCTTACCGTCACGGAGAACGGTAATGCGGTCACACACTTCGTAGACCTGCTCGAGGAAGTGTGTTACGAAGATTATTCCAACGCCCTTTTCCCTGAGATCCCTCATGAGCTTGAACAGCTTCTCGACCTCCTGTTCGTCGAGGGAGGATGTGGGCTCGTCCAGGATAAGGACCTTACAATCCATATCCACCGCACGGGCGATGGCCACCATCTGCTGGACTGCTATGGAGCATGAACCCAGCTGCTGGGTGGGAAGTGCGGGGATCTTGAGATCCTCAAGGAGCTTTCCCGCATCCTTGTTTATCTTGCCCCAATTCGTCAGAGGACCCTTTGTCCTTCCGATAAACATATTTTCCGCCACGGTCAGATTGGGGCAGAGGGTTATCTCCTGATAGACCGTTGCGATACCCGTGTTCTGGGCATCCTGGGGAGAGCGGATGTGCGCCTCTTTACCGGCAAGACGGATATCTCCTCCATCCTTGGGATATACTCCCGTAAGGACCTTTATGAGGGTCGATTTACCTGCGCCGTTCTCTCCCATAAGAGCATGGATCTCGCCTTCCCTTAACGTGAAGTCCACGTTCTCCAGGGCTCTTACACCCGGGAAGTATTTGCAGATCCCGCGCATCTCCAGTACTGCGCTTTTTTCCATCTTTTCTCCTCCTTACTTACAAGTAAAAAGGTGTGCGGTACGATGTAACACGCACCGCACACCCGTCGTGATTACTTATCTACAACTAATAAGATCTCTGTCAGATACCGTAGTTTGTAACGTCGTCCTGTGTGATCGTTGTAGCGTCGAAGCCCTGCTCTTCCATGATTACGACCTTCTGGGAAGCGCCGTTCCTGATGATGTCGTCGATGTAAGCAGCCTGGAAAGGATTGCACTGCTGATCGTAGTTCCAGTTGCCTGCAAGGAGCTCTTC
>DNAE01000125.1 GCA_003543635.1 Clostridiales bacterium
CGAAATAGTTGTTGAAGTTTGTGTCATTGCAAAGATAACCGGTGGCATGGGAGAAAACGATGTCCGGATATTCCTTTGCGGCCTCGTCCATGGCATTCAGGTAACCGAAGCTGATACCGAAGATGATGTCACATCCCTGACCTGCAAGCTGGTCGATGGCAGCCTTGACCTGTACGTCGTCCTCGGGAACGTTATCCACGATCTTGAGGTTGTCGGTCGTGGAAAGGCCCAGGTTCTCCATGGCTGTGGTGATACCCTTGTTGTGAGCGTATGTGTAGCCCGCAACATCGTTCTGGCCGTTGATATAGATCGCACCTACGATGAACTCGTCATCGGAGCCGCTCTCCGAAGCCGTTCCGGAGCAGGAACAAAGTGCAAGCGATGTCGAGATGAGCATCAGTGATGCGGTCAATACTGAAAGAAACTTTTTCATATAGCCCTCCTGAATTTCTTTTATATGTAAAGTGATTACATATCGTTATTGCTTACGGAATGTTATCCTTCCGTCGTCGGTCATCTCATCCACGATGGCCATGGACAAGACCTTCATACCCTTCTCCCTCAAGGTGTCGCCGCCCTTCTGGAAACCCTTCTCGATGGCGATGGCGGCACCCGCCACCCGGGCACCCTGCTGATGCACGATATCGGTAAGTCCCATGAGGGCATTACCCGTGGCAAGAAAGTCGTCGGCAATGAGGACCACATCATCGCTGTCGATGTAATCCTTTGAAACTACTATCTCGTATGTCTGCTTATGTGTGTAGGAATAAACGGGAGCCTTTAATACTTCCCCGGATACGTTGGCGGACTTGTGCTTCTTGGCAACCACCAGGGGTACTCCCATGGCATTGGCCGTGGCAAAGGCAAGGGGTATTCCCGACGCCTCCACGGTGAGGACCTTCGTTACGCCGTCTTGGGCGAATACCCTTGCGGCCTCCTGTCCCATGAGCATCATGAGGGACGTATCCACTTTCTGGTTGAGAAAGCTTCCGACTTTGAGAACCTGACCGGGCAATACCACCCCTTCTTTAAGTATCCTATCCTCCAAAGCCTTCATCAGACGCCTCCGCGGTAATCGAAAAATACCTTTCTATAATACCACAAAAAACGTCCCGCGGACTAATTGTCACGCAAAATCATATACGGAGATCAGATCGTGGTAATCTTCAAAGTAAAAGACATAAAGATCTCCGCTGTAATAGGCGGTCTTCCGTTCATCCAGGGCCTCCTTGAAGGGGGCTCTCTCGTACTCGTCCCGCGTCAGTATCAGGACCGACGGCTCATCCGGGAACCCCTCCCGGTGGGAGGTCTCCTGAAGCCAGGGTCTGACAGAGGAGGGATCTCTGAAGTCCATGGTCTCCGAATCGGAGAAATGATACATGGTAACATCCCCGTCCGACAGTTCGGTAATGACATTGGCGTTCCAGAAGGTGGAATACCCCACGTGGATATCCGATGCCTGCATATAGGCCAAAACACTGCGTTTATCATAGGTGATGTCGATCTTCCGGTATTCGAAGAACCAGGAGAAGCCGTTGATCGCAATATATGCCGACATAACGACCGAGAGGATACGCAAGAGCTTATCTTCCTTAACTTTTCTCGATACCAGGGCCCCGGCGATCACGGGTATGGAAAGGATCACCAAAGGGGTGATGTATCTTGAGATGGTGTCCTTGGTAAATATGAGCTGGATCACAAAGTAGACCGCAAGATCCCATGCAATAAAGCTTAAAGTCCAACCGTTCTTCTCCCCCCTGCCGTACCTGAAAGCGATCACCGCCAAAAGGACGAAGAATACAAAGACAAAGAATCTGGTGACGGAGAAAAATCCCACGGGACCCGGGTAATAACCCATGTTCATCATGAGGAATCTCAGCTGCATACTGAGATACGAAAGATCCATATCCCGGAACCTGATGAAGTCAAACCCCATGACATCAAAATGCCTCATAAGGACAAAGCGGTATATCAGGAACCCTCCGCCGCTGAGCAAAAGCAGGGATGCCGACTGGAACATCTCCGCCTTGCGGGTCCTGTCCTTCAGGAAGATAAAAAGGAAGGTTATAAAGAGCGGGAAATAGAACTGGGCGATGAGCCTTATGCCGCAAAGTCCGGAAAGGAATGCCAGGAACATCGCGAGCAACACTTCGGCATATTCCCTTTTCGAAGGCTTCTTCACATCGATCCTCGACACCCTGATGAACATGCCGAGGGACAGGAACATCAGTATCTGGGCGGGGATGTAGTAAAGTCCGATGATGTAATAAGTGAAATAATCAAAGGAAACCGGGGCCAGAAGTACGGCACCCGTTATGGGGAACAGCCGCTTTATATCCAGTTGGCCGCAAAGGAACCTCAGGGACAGCATGTAAAGAACCAGGTGCACCGCCGTGGTGACGGTCCTGATGTAATGCCAGTTCCCCATGAAACGGAACAGCAAAGATGTTATCAGCTGTATGTGGAAGACCCTGATCTCCGAGGAATAGGACCATCTGTCGGTCAAGATCCCGCCCCTATCGGACAGTATCTTTGAAAGGAGCATATCCGAGGACATATCCGAATCGAGAAGATAGTCGGATCTTTGGGCAACAAATATCACGGCGGCAACATATGAAGCAAAAAGAAGCAGCCATGACAGGAGATACAGGATATCTTCCCCACGGCTGCTCTTAAGTTTTTTAATGCTCAGAGATCTCATCCCTGCGACGGATCTTTATCTTCCTTCTCTTCGGAAGGTGCGGGAGCTTCGGGCTCGGGCTCCGCTGCTTCAGGAGTCTCGGCTTCCGCCTCGGATTCAGCCTTCATCTTCGCCTCACGCTCCAGTATAGAGGTAAGGTCACCGTCGTTAACGAAGATCTCCTCGAACTCGGGAGCATCGACCTTAAGTACGGAGATGAGCCTTGTGGCAAGTCCCTCAACCACATTCTTCTTCTCGGTGAGTACTCTCTTGGCTCTGTCGTAGCACTCGTCTATGATCCTCTGGATCTCACGGTCGATCTCAGCCGCCGTCGTATCGGAGTAGGGCTGTACCTGTCCGAAGGACATACCGACGAATACCTCGTCGTTATCGTCCCCGAAGACCATGTTCTTGAACTTGGGGGAGAGACCGAACCTCTTGACCATGGCTGCCGCAACACGGTGGCAGTACTGGAGGTCTCCCGATGCTCCGGTGGAGATCTCATCCAGGAAGAGCTCCTCTGCGGCACGTCCGCCGAGGGCCACCGTTATGGAGTCGAGGAGCATCTGCTCCGTCTGATAGTCGTAATCCTCCTTGGGCTTATAGGCCGTAAAGCCGCCGGCTCTGCCCGCGGGGATGATGGTGACACGATCCACCTTCTGGTAGTCGGAGATCGCCCTGACGAGAACGGCATGACCGGCCTCGTGGTATGCGGAGAGCCTCTTGGACTTCTCGGAGAGCTTCTTGGAGTTCTTCTCGGGACCCATCATGACTCTGAAGGTAGCGTCGCTGATCTCCAGAGCGGATATCTTCTTCTTGTTCCTTCTTGCTGCAAGAAGAGCTGCTTCGTTCAATACGTTTGCCAGATCGGCACCCGTGAATCCGGAGGTAGAGAGTGCGATCTCCTTGAAGTCCACATCCTCGGCCATGGGCTTGCCCTTGGCGTGTATCTTAAGGATCGCTTCCCTCTCGTCCGCATCGGGCTCATTGACCATTACCTGACGGTCAAATCTTCCGGGACGGAGAAGAGCGGGATCCAGTACGTCGGGGCGGTTAGTTGCCGCGATGACGATAACATTCGTATTAACATCGAATCCGTCCATCTCAACGAGGATCTGGTTGAGGGTCTGTTCCCTCTCATCGTTACCGCCGCCGAGACCTGCGCCTCTCCTTCTTCCCACTGCATCGATCTCATCGATGAACACTACGGAGGGAGCGGCCTTCTTAGCATCGGCGAAAAGGCTCCTTACCCTTGCGGCACCGGCACCGACCAGCATTTCAACGAAGTCGGAACCCGAGATATAGAAGAAGGGAACTCCCGCCTCACCCGCAACGGCTCTGGCGAGCAAAGTCTTACCCGTACCGGGGACACCGTGAAGGAGAACTCCCTTGGGGATCTTTGCACCCATCTCGATATACTTTCTGGGAGCCTTAAGGAAATCGACGATCTCGGAAAGCTCCTCCTTCTCTTCAACGGAACCTGCCACATCCTTGAATCCCACCTTCATCTTGCCGGGATCCGTGAGCTTTGCCTTGTTGGAACCGAAGGCGAATACTCCGCCGCCGTCCTTGGCCTGTCTGTTGATGCTCATGAAGATAACGACTACGATGACGATCATTCCCACCGTGGTCAGAAGGTTTATGAGCGTACCCCAGTCGAAGGGCTCCGTGTAGTTATAGGACTCGATCTTACCGTCGGCCTTCGCCTCTTCGAGCTTAGCCACAAGATCGTCAACATAATCGTAGGGAATGCTCTGATTGAGGTATCCGGGGTCTCCGTTCTCATCCAGATACTCGAGCTTGACGGTGGTTCCGTCGATGTCTACCTTGGTGACCTCATATTCTTCACTGTCGATATAGGAGATGACATCGGAGAGTTGCGTCTCATCCTGATCTCCTCCGATGTTATTACCGAACAGTACGGTGGATAATACGATGAGCAGGACAAGGAGGACTCCGTAAAAGAGAAGTCCCGAACCCATCCCCGGTCTTTTGCGATTGTTATTCTTGTTTTCCATGTTACCTCACTATGCGTATCTCTTTAAGATTTCTGAATTGACCGTTGTAGTCCAGGCCGTAACCGACGATGAACTTATCCGGTATCACTATCCCGTTATAATCCGGCTTAAGGTCGACTATCCTTCTGTCCGGCTTATCGAAGGCGGTGCAGATCCTGAGGCTCTTGGGTTCCTTCTTAAGGAGCATCTCCTTGAGGAGGTTGAGCGTTCTTCCCGTATCGATAATGTCTTCGACGATGAGGACATTCTGATCCTTGATGTCCGCGGAAAGATCCTTCTTGATCTTAAGGACTCCCGTGGAGCTGTCGCCGACGTAGCTGCTTACCTGCATGAAATCGATATTGACGGGCATCTTGAGCTCCCTCACCAGATCCGCGGCAAAAACAAAGGCACCCGTCAGAATGGGGATAACGATGAGTTCCTCATCCTTGTAATCCCTGTTGATCTCCGCTGCCACTCTCTTTACCATCTGTGAGATCTCTTTGGAAGAGATCATGATCTCCGATGTGTCCATATCAATCGTCATCCTCTCCGATAATCAAAGATATCCTAAGCAGTCTTTCAGGTGTACCGTTCTCCCGGAGCCACGCCTTATGGGAGACCTCATCGGTAAATCCCTCGCCATGACCTATGCCCGGTATCCACAGCACCCTGTCGCCGTCCGTCACGATGAGTATCCGCTCCCTCGAGGGAGAAGGTACCCTCCGTTCCGTGAAGAGTTTCTTGAGAGATTTGGTACAGGATGAGCCCGCTCTCTTGAAACTCATGGTGTTCACCGCCGCCCGCAGGGTCAACGCACCCTCCGTATCGGGATAAAACCACGACAAATTATTATACTCTATTGCACCCCTTTTCTCAACGATTTCCGCAACAACCTTTATATTACGCGTAATAAAGGACTCCGTTCCGGGTACCACCGGCACCATCAGATCGGCGGGTACAGTTACCAATCCCATATCCCTTGATATATCATCCATCGCCCTGTCCATATGGGCGGCTTCGCAGAATCCGAGCCTTGTTCCGGTGATGAAACACTTCCTGGAAAAGGGCATATCGATCACCGAAGTGCCCCCGGTATCCTTCTCCAAAAGCTCCGTGATCGACTCCATATGGACCCGGGACAGATCCACAAGGTCCCCGAAGCTCTCTTCCCAGAGCCTTCTTATGAGCCTTGATCTTATGGCGGGATGCTGCTTTTTAAGGTCCTCCCTGTTAAGGCAAAGGAGATCTCCGATCCTTTCCGGAACATAGTTTTCTTCCACCACGGAGGCGATAAAGGAAAGATCGTCCGTCAGGAGCTGATACGTATCGTTGACGGCTTCCCCGGGATCTTTCACGGACACCTCCGCGATCTTAGGGATAAGATCGTTCCTCCATCTGTTCCTGGTACATTCGGTAAGATCGTTCGTATGGTCCTTTACGTAGGGGATGCCCCTTGTTTCCAGATAATCCAGTATCTCGGACTTCGAGAGGCACAAAAGGGGCCTTATAACGTCTCCGTTTACGGGGGAGGGGGACGTTAATCCCTCCAGCCCGCAGCCCCTGAAAAGGTTCATGAGGAAGGTCTCCGTTATGTCGTCCCTGTGGTGGGCAACGGCGATCTTATAGCTTCCCTTGATATTCTCCCGGGCAAATCTTCTGAAGGCCTGATATCTTAAGATCCTGCCGGTCTCTTCTTCACTCCTGCCCGTCTTCTCGCTTTCCTCCTTCACCCGGAAACTGAAGGCATAAAAGGGGATGCCCGCCTTTTGTGCCAGGGCCTTGGAAAACTCCTCATCCCTTTGGGCGTCTTCTCCCCGAAGGTTGTGATTTACGTGGATGGCAAAGATCTCCCCCTTGATATATCCGCTGTCCTTGAGCTCCTTCAAGAGCATCAGCAGAGCCGTGGAATCGGGTCCCCCCGACAGTCCCACGATCAGGTTGTCACATGAAAACAGATCGTTCCTCGATGCAAACGACAAGACTCTTTTGCCCTCGTTTGAAACATCCTTCCCCATGGATCAGAATCCTTCCGGCAGCGAATCGTTACTATCGGCGAAGAATGCCTCGTTCTCGGCATTCCCGAACTCGTCTCCGTCCGGAGGGGGAGGCGGCGGCGGAACATCATCCTCTTCGAAGGTATAATCGGAGGCCGCGGAGGCCTGGGAAGTGGTCCTTGTATAGGACGAGGACTGGACACCGGTGGTGGTGGGATCCACGGGATCGTATCTCTTGTTCTCCTCGAAGAACATGGTCTTGGCACCCCACCATTTAAGGCTTACCTTGCCCGTCTCACCGTGTCTGTTCTTGGCGATGATGAGCTTGGCATCCTGGATCTCCGGGATCTCCTCTTTCTTATAGTAATCCGCCCTGTCTATGAAAAGAACGGAGTCGGCGTCCTGCTCGATGGCACCGGAGTCCCTGAGGTCGGAGAGCATTGGGGTATGGTCGTCCCTCTTCTCGGATCCTCTGGAAAGCTGTGAGAGGGCGATGACGGGAACCTCCATATCCTTAGCCAAAAGCTTCAGGGATCTGGAGATATCGGAGATCTCCTGCTGTCTGGAGACGTTTCCGCCCCTCTCGGGATAGGTCATCAACTGCAGATAGTCGAGGATGATGACACCCAGCATACCCTTCGCCTTCAGTTTCTTACAGTCGGAGAGCATGGATACCGGCGTAACGTTCGATGAATCGCTTATATAGATGGGAAGGGATGAGAGCTCCGCAAAGACATTAACGAGCTCCTTCTCCTTCTCGGGGGATATCTTCGCCTTCTGCAGGTCCTTGGACGTGACGCTGGACCTGGAGGCCAGGATCCTGTTTCCGATCTCTGACTTACTCATCTCGAGGGAGAAGATGGTGACCGGAGTATGGGTGTTATATGCTATGTTGGTGGCGATATTGAGCACCAGAGCCGTCTTACCCATACCGGGTCTTGCAGCGATTATGTTAAGGGTTCCGGGACGAAGACCGCCCAGCATGTTATCCAGGCACCTGAACCCCGTGTAAACGGCTTTCTTCTTCTTGTTTCCCCTGGCGATATCGTGGATCTCCTTGATATTACGCCTCATGATGTCGTCGATACCCTCGAATCCGACACCTTCCTCATTCTCACGAAGCTCCGTAAGTCTCGTAACGGCCGCGTCAACGATGTCGTTGACCTCTTTCCTGCCGGATCTGGAGATCTTTCCGAACTCGTCAAAGGTATTTACCAGAAGTCTCAGGGAGCTCTTCTGTCTTACCGTATCGATATAGCTTTCGAGATTACTTGCAACCGAAGCCGTATTAGCCAAGGCGAATACATATTCCTCGCCCCCGGCGGCATTGATCTTTCCCTCTTTTTCCAAATGATCGCAGATGCTGAACCTGTCGATCATGCCGTTCTTCATGTAAAGCTCTGAGATGGCCTCGAAGATGGCGGCATTACGCGGGTCGGAAAAATCACTCTTAACGATCCTTTTTCCGACAACTTTATCAAGGGCCTCCTTATTCCTTATGCAGATGGAAATGAGGGCCTTCTCCGTCTCGGCGTCCTTGACGGGCCTTTGGGCAACATCAACAAGATTGTCGTTAAGTTCCCTGTCCACTTACTGTCACAGAGCCTCGACGTTTACGTTGATCTCAGAGGAGACCTGGGGGTGAAGCTTGATCCTCACACCGAATGTGCCCACGTTCTTGATGGGGTTGTTGATAACCACCTGCTTCTTGTTTATATCGAAGCCTGCCTTTACGAGGCCGTCGGCAACATCCTGGGATGTAACTGCTCCGTAGAGCTTTCCGCCCTCACCGCTCTTCATCTTCAGAGTGATGGAAGCGCCGTCCAGCTTCTTCTTTGTTTCCTTGGCTGCATCAAGAGCTCTTCTCTCATGCTCTGCTGCGGCACCCTTCTTGAGGTTGACCTCGTTAAGGTTGGATACGGAGGATTCCTTTGCAAGCTTCTTCTTCAAAAGGAAGTTCCTGGCGTAGCCGTCGTTTACCTCGACCACATCATTTGCCTTTCCCAATCCTTTAACGTCAGACAACAGGATAACTTTCATATATTGGAACCTCCGGATATTTTAATGGTAATGGGCACTCCCCCGTGCGGAGGAATGCCCATTAATTATATACTATGAACCGCTTATTTTCCACGCGGCCGACGGACTTTAAGATCAGTCAGCTACGTAGGGAAGGAGAGCGATCTGACGGGCACGCTTGATAGCCGTTGTGAGCTCTCTCTGGTGCTTAGCACATGTGCCTGTCATTCTCTTGGGAAGGATCTTTCCTCTCTCGGAAA
>DNAE01000053.1 GCA_003543635.1 Clostridiales bacterium
CCTCGGCGCCGGAGTTGCTGAAGAATACCTTGTCGGCAAAGGAGGACTTGCAGAGTTTATAGGCAAGTTCCGCCCTCTGGGGGATGTAGTAGTAGTTACAGCAGTGGATGAGCTTGTCCACCTGCTTCTTTAGTGCTCTCGTGAGGGCGGGGTGTGCATGCCCCAGGGAATTGACGGCGATTCCGCCGATCATATCCAGATATTTCTTATTTGCCGTGTCGTAGAGCCAGCAGCCCTTTCCCTCGACGAATGCCACGTCGGCGGGACCGAAGACGTCCAGACAGTATTCCTTCTCGTATGATTTAATAAGATTAAGATCGTTTTCTATGCTCATTGATGGTTGCCCCTTTCTTTCAGTATCATGGTTCCGATGCCCTTTGATGTGAAGATCTCCAGGATCATGCTGTGCGGGATCCTGCCGTCGATGATGTGGGCTCTTCGGACACCTCTGGAGACGGTGTCGAGGCATCCCTGGATCTTGGGGATCATGCCTCCGGTGATGGCGCCGGAATCGATATACTCCTTGACCGAATCCTCATCCAGGATGGATATGAGGTTCTTCTCGTTATCCAGGACTCCGGGAACATCCGTCAGGGTGATGAGCTTACTTGCCTTGAGGGCTACCGCCACCTCGGCGGCTACCGTATCGGCATTGATGTTGTAGCTCTCTCCGTTTTCTCCGACTCCTATGGGGGCGATAACGGGGATATACTCGTCACTTGCCAGCATCTCGATCACCTTGGTATTTATCTTCTTGATCTTTCCGACAAATCCCACGTCCACCTCGTTGCCGTCCTTGTCCGTGGTCATCTTCTCGGCCTCGATGAGATTGCCGTCGATACCGCAGATACCGATGGCCTTGGCACCCTTGGAGTTGAGGTTTGATACTATCTCCTTATTGGTCTTGCCGATAAGGACCATCTGCGCGACCCTCATGGTCTTCTCGTCCGTGTAGCGCAGGCCGTTCACGAAGTGGGACTCGATATTCATCTTTCCCAGCATCTCGTTGATGTCGGGTCCGCCGCCGTGGACAAGGATGGGATTGATACCGATGTACTTAAGGAGGGTGATGTCATCCATAACGGACTGCTTAAGGTCCTCGTTGACCATTGCGTTTCCGCCGTACTTGATGACTATGGTCTGCCCCCTGAGCTTCTTCATGTAGGGGAGGGCGTCGATGAGGATCGAAGCCCTGTCTATCTTATTTTGCATCTCGCCCGATATCTCGGGCATCTTTGACTGGTCTGCCATATCAAACACCTCTTATAAGGGACGCAAGTCCCGTCTTTTCGTCGAATCCGAACATTGCATTGAAGGCCTGTATTGCCTGTAATGCGGCGCCCTTTCCAAGATTATCCTGGGCGGAGAAGAGCTTTATCATGCCCGTGCGGTCATCGTATACGCCGTTGACGTCGATGAAGTTGGATCCGTTCACCGCCTTAACGTCGGGCATCGTTCCCTTATCCAGGGCGCGGACGAAGTACTCGTCCTTATAATAATCCTTATATACGGAGTTGATCTTCTCGGTGGAGACATCCTTGAAATCTTCGGAGGGTCTGCAGTAGATAGTTGCCAGCATTCCTCTCTTGAAGGGAGCAAGGTGGGGTGTGAAGGAGAGCTTTATGTCTTCGCCGTAAAGGTGGGAGCACTGCTCCTCGATCTCCGTGGTATGTCTGTGTCCCACAACGCCGTAGGGCTTGAAAGCCTCGTCGGTCTCGCAGAAGGAATAGGCGAGGTCTGCCTTTCTTCCGGCACCCGTGACTCCCGATACCGCATCGATTATGATCCCGGAGGGATCGATGAGCTTGTCTTTAAGGAAGGGGGCGAGGGCCGTCAGGGAACAGGTGGGATAGCAGCCGGGATTGGCGACTATCTTAGCGTTTCTGAGTTCCTTCCTGTATATCTCGGGGAGACCGTAGACTGCATCCTTGAGAAGTTCGGGATGGGGATGGGTGAGCTTATAGGAAGACTCGTAGGTCTTAAGGTCCTTATATCTGAAGTCACCGCTGTGATCTATTACCCTTGCGCCGGCTTCCACCAGCTTAGGTACCGTTACTGAGGATACCCCGTGGGGAAGAGCGGTTACCACGAGATCGGAGGCCTTGGCGACCTCCACGGGATCCGGATTCGTGAGGATGATATCGCATATGCCGCGATATACGGGATAGATATCCGAGAAGGCCTTTCCTTCGAAGGATTGGGAGGTCAGATACTTGATCTCCACACCGGGATGGTTAAGGAAGCCCCTTACCACCTCTGCACCCACGTAACCCGTGGAACCTATAATGCTTACTTTAATCTTTTCCATGACCGCATTCCTTATATATAGTTATATCTTATTTATAATACGCGTATATAACGTCTTATGGGGTTACATTTCTGTTAATAGATAATGTATGATTTATGCAATATACTGTATAAATATTCAAAAGTCAATCGTTTTCGGGGCGAAAATCTCCTCCGCTTGGCAGAAATGCACAAAGGGCACTCGAGTGTGATGTGTAAAAAGTAAAAAAACGGGCTCGAAAAGAAGAAATTAAATACAAACCTCTAATATTTTTTTTGGGTATGTTGACATATAGTTATGACCAAAGCACTTTGGTATATTATCCGTAATGAAAAAGCCCTGAGGGCGTTTTTGGAGGTATTGATCAAAATGGCAAGTTTATCTTTCCAGCATGTTTACAAGAAGTATGACGGCGGCGTTGTTGCTGTTTCAGACTTCAACCTTGAGGTTGCGGACAAGGAATTCGTTATCCTCGTCGGACCTTCCGGTTGCGGTAAGTCCACAACACTTCGTATGCTCGCCGGTCTTGAAGATATTTCAGAAGGTGAGATCTACATCGAGGATCGTCTTATCAACGACGTTCTTC
>DNAE01000061.1 GCA_003543635.1 Clostridiales bacterium
GCCAAAAATGTCAGGATAAGAAGGATTATAAAAGGTCGTCTGTTCATCAGGCGTTACCGGATATAAACTTATATCCTTCCTTCCATACCGTGACTATGAGAACGGGATTCTTCGGGTCCTTCTCGATGGCTTCCCTGAGCTTTCTTATGTGAACATTAAGAGTTCCGTCGGAGGTGAACTTATCCTTCCAGACGTTATCAAAAAGCTCCGTCTTGGTGATAAGACGGTCCCTGTTATCCACAAGGTAGTTAAGGAGAGAAAATTCCATGTTGGTGAGCTTCTTCTCCTGCCCGTCCACAAAGAGCATCTTATTCACGCGGTCTATCCTGATTCTTCCGTTCTCGTATATATCCTCCCTGGAAGCCGAGCTGTTTCCGAATCTTTTGAGGACCACCTTCACCTTGGCCAGAAGCACTCCCAGGGAATAGGGTTTCTCGATATAGTCATCACCTCCGATATTCAAGGCGACGATCTTGTCGTCATCCGTATTCCTGGCGGAGATGAATATGATGGGAATGTCCTTCGTTTTCCTTATGTTCTTGCAGATCTCAAACCCGGATCCGTCCCCCAGGTTGATATCCAAAAGAACGACGGAGACCTCGTTCTCATCCATAAATTCCAGGGCATCGGCCCCGGAATAAACGGCCCTTGAAGATACACCGAAAAGGTTAAAATAATCGCAGGTATTATCCGCCAGTTCCCTTTCATCATCAATGATCAGACAATCGTACTTCATAAATGATCCCCTACTTCCGAAATACTTTACGAATATACTATAACACACCTTAGGTTAAACACGTCTTGACACCGAAAATACCATAACTTAAAATCTTTATATGAACACGTTCACATTGTGAGGTATTTATGCCGAAGATCATAGAAAACGTGAGAGAAAGGGCCATTTCCCTGGCGCGGGATCTTCTCATCCGGGAAGGTTATGCCGCACTGACCGTCCGCAGGGTGGCCACATCCATGGGGATCGCCCCCGCCACCATCTACAACTACTTCCCCTCAAAGGACAACCTTATCGCCTGCATCATGCTGGAGGACTGGCAAAAGCTCATGGCGGAGTTCGAAGAGAATAACTCCGGTCACAAGTCCCCCGAGGATATATGCAGGGCACTGTTTTCCACGGTGCACTCCTTTTCGCAGACCTACGTCGATTCCTGGAATGATCATAAGACGGACGAGCAGTCGATCTCCATGCGCCGGCATTACCACCCCCTCCTCGTGGAACAGCTAAACCGCCATATATTGAGATCCCTTACCCCGGAACGCGCGAAGGAGGAGCCCTGGTTATCCCCTTTCCTTGCCGATCTTATCCTGAGATTCGGTTCTGACGGTGAAACGGATTACGTGAAGATAGAACCCGCGATCAAAAAACTACTGAAATAAAATTAAGGAGGCACATATGAGCAGTTTTGAAAACCTTCGAGTGGTAGATAATTTCTATCAGACATCACTATTTTTCCCCATGCCCACGGTGGTCATCAGCACCCTGTGCGAAGACGGGACCACCACACTGGGACCCTATTCCCTCTGTCAGCCCTACTACGTTGCGGGAAAGGACTACTACGCCATGCTCCTTTGCTGCCGTAACTCTTCCAACACCGCCCAGAACATCTTGAGGAACGGCAAATGCGCCATAAACTTCGTTGACGATAAGCCCGCGACCTTCAAGGAATGCGTTAAGCTTTCCTGGCCCGGGGATAAGCCCGAGGACAAGATGCCCGGTTGTAACTTCCGCATTGAGAAGAGCCAGATAGAGGAGGAGACCGGAGAGAAACGTCCCGGGATCCTCACCGATGCCATCCAGGCCATCGAGTGCACCTGGGTACGGGAACTGGATAATGCCGCTGACGACAAGCCCGGCATAACCGACGGTTACGAGCCTCCCTACCACGATTTCAACGGCATCACTTCAAAATTCGGAGCCCACTTCATCCTCAGGGTCGATCGTATCCTCATGAAAAAGAAATACAGCGATGCCATCATCAACGGCGTACAGGCGAAGGACTTCCCGCCCCTTCCCGTGGACTACGGATACCGCGACAGCAAGAATTTCTGGTTCCACCGCAAGAGGAGGATGCGTGCCGAGCTCCTCCCCATCCGCAAGGCTTCCCTGGAATCGGTACGCTATGCGGCCGACAGAGTTGACGACAAGGTGAAATTCACGGATGACGCCCTCGAGACCATCCTCAATGTTCCGAGAGTCTTCCTTCCCGTGGTACTCAAGGGTTGTGTTTCCTGGGCCAAGGAGAATAACGTCACCCTTATAACCGCCGAACACATGAAGATCATCAATGACAAACGTGCTAAGGAAAAGAATAAATAAATCCAAGATACAAGGAGGATCAGTATTATGAAAGTATTATTGGCAGGCGCCTTCGGTAATCTCGGAGCCGAGATACTGAAAGCACTTTGTAAGTCAGGACACGAGGTCATTGCCGCCGACTTGAAGGAGCGTCCCGTGGAGGGCACCGATGGAAAGTATACCTTCAAGAGCATCGACGCCACGGATCCCTCCACCTTGAGCGGCATCTGCGACGGCGTGGAGATAGTTATCACCACCATGGGATTAACGGGAGCTTCCACCCGATTCACAGCCTACGACATCGACCAGAAGGGAAATCTTAACCTCTACGAGGAGGCTAAGCGCGCCGGGGTCAAGAAGTTCAACTACATCTCCGTCATCTCCTGCGACGAGCCCGGTGCCGAGAAGGTTCCCATGCTCCATGCCAAGTACCTGGTGGAAGAAGAACTCAAGAAGCAGTCCCTGGACTGGGTCATCTACCGCCCCACGGGTTATTTCTACGATATCTGCAAGGTGTTCAAGCCCTATGTGGATAAGGGAGAGATGCAGCTGCTCAAGGGCTACGGCAAGGTAAAGGCAAATGTGGTGGACTGTCCCGATTTTGCACAGTTTATCGTGGATCACATGCAGGATACGAATGTGACCTATAACGTGGGCGGCAAGGAGACTTACACCTACGAGGAGATGGCAAAGATGTGCTTCGATGCGGCAGGAAAGCCCCTGAAGATCAAGTGGGCTCCCATTTGGATGTTCGGTATCCTTGCCAATCTCCCCAAGATAAAGAAAGCCGGAAAGCACGATATCATCCTCTTCTCCCGCTGGACATTGAGCCACGATCTCGTGGGCGACACAATGATCGGCGATCACAGTTTTGCGGAATACATAAAGGACTACTTCAAAAGCGAGGTGAAATAAATGTACTGGGGTCTTATAGGAATACTCTATATTGTCTGCGCTGCCCTGTGCGCAGTCGGTTTCTACAAATTCGTGTACTTCCTCTCCGTCGGATACGGTCTTGCCGTAGCAGGCGGCGGAATAGCCGTCTTTATCATGTACCTTGCGGATCCGTCGGCTACTCCCCTGTTTCTGGTGATCTTGCAGATGCTCCTTTTCGTTGCTTACGGTGCCAGGCTCTCGGGATTCCTTCTGGTAAGGGAATTCAAGAGCGCCTCCTTCCGTAACACGGATATTGCCAAGGGTACACTTTCAAAGAATGCCGAGAAGAAGATGCCCTTCTTTGTTCTCATAACCATCTGGGTCTTCGTATCGGCTTTGTATGTAATGCAGGTAAGCCCCATGCTCTTCCGTTTCAAGAACGGATCCGAGGATCTGGCAGTACCCTTGATCGGTATCGTCATTTCCGTAGCGGGCCTTATACTGGAAGCCATGGCAGACAGGCAGAAGTCGGCACAGAAAAAGGCAAATCCCAAGATGGTGGCAACCGAGGGCCTTTATAAGATCGTCCGCTGCCCCAACTACCTTGGTGAGATAATCTTCTGGACGGGTATCTTCATAGCCGGTATCAGCACCTACGGCAACGTCGGTCAGTGGATCTTTGCCGTTCTCGCATATGTGGCCATCGTATACATCATGTTCAACGGCGCCCAGCGTATGGAAAAGCGTCAGATGAAGCAGTACGGGGATCTCAAGGAATACAACGATTATGCTGACAACACTCCCATCATCATCCCCTTCCTGCCGATCTACCATCTGAATAAGAAGGAGGAACGCAAATGACCTTGCCCATGGCTCTGCTGGACTTCGTACCGGTAGTACTTTTCATTATCGCAGCCATAGTCCTCCAGAGGGGGCTTTACGACAAGATGAGCAAGGGAGCCTTCTCTCTCCTTTCCGCCGGAACCATCATGGTGATAAGCGCAGGGATCATGAAGGCCACATGGAAGCTCCTTATGGCCCTTGAGATCTGCGACTTCGAGAGGCTCAACAACTGCTTCTTCCCCATGCAGTCCGTGGGATTCCTGCTGGCGGGCATATCCGTCGTTGCCCTCGTCTTCTTCCCCCAGGAGAAAAAGGAGGCCGCATACGCCGCCGCAGCCCCCGCCGTCTTCCAGGGCACCATGATCTTCGTGACCCTAATGATCCTCGGTTGTCTTGGATTTTGCGGAGGACTTGGTATATATGCGGCAAGGAAGAAGAAAACTCTTTCCGCCGTGCTCTTCTGGGTTGCCTTCGTCCTCATGCTGGGCATGGGATATCTTTCCTCAAGGGATTTCTCCGAATCCTCCATGAACTGGATAGCGGAATGCGTTAATGTCGTGGGAGAAGGTATCCTTCTTACGGCATCGGTAAAGCTCTTTAAGGACTGATGATCGAATTACATATGAGAATAAGAAATCCGCCCGGATGATCTCCGGGCGGATATTTGGTTGCGGAGGAGGGACTCGAACCACTCGACCTCCGGGTTATGAGCCCGGCAAGCTACCAACTGCTCCACTCCGCGATATTAAGCTATGCACTGCGGAATAAATGGTGCTCGTGACCGGACTTGAACCGGTACGGATTTTACTCCGACGGATTTTAAGTCCGTTGCGTCTGCC
>DNAE01000157.1:0-5568 GCA_003543635.1 Clostridiales bacterium
ACATATGCCCTGGGGGCAACGGTGGTGATGGAATACCTTTTGCACCGAAAGGATAAGGTCCTTGAGGTCATATTCCATCCCAAGTTCAATTCCGAGGACACCAAGGAGAAGATCAGGAGCATCTGCGCGTCCGCGGGGATCCCCGTGACAGAGGAGGAGAAACCCTTTAATATCCTCTCCCAGAAGGAAAACTGTTTTGTCATCGGAGTTATCGGTAAATACGATTGCAGGCTCCAAAAGGGAAATCACGTGGTGCTCGTAAATCCTTCGAACGCCGGAAACATGGGTACCATCATGAGGAGCGCCCTGGGATTCGGAGTAGAGAGGATCGCCATAATCCCCCCTGCCGTGGACCATTTCGATCCCAAGACCATAAGGGCGTCCATGGGTGCAGCCGCAAGCGTTGAGATAGAGGTGTTCGATACCATGGAAGACTATCTTGCCCGTTTTCCGGAAAATAACTGCTATCCCTTCATGCTGGACGGAAGCGTCCTTCTGCAGAAGACGGAACTTAAGGCCCCCTTCAGCCTCATATTCGGAAATGAGGCCACGGGACTTCCCGCATCCTTTGCGAAGATAGGCACCCCCGTAAGGATCGAACACGGGCATAAGATAGACAGCTTGAACCTGCCCATTGCCGCGAGCATTGCACTCTATGAAGCAACAAAGGGCTTTTTCGCGTAAAAATGCTATTGCGCAGAAAAAACAAACATGATAAAATCACTCGGTGCATTAAAAGAAATCCGAAGATGGAGGTGAAGATAAGATGCCTAACATTAAGTCAGCGATTAAGCGTGTAAACGTTACTGAGAAGAAGACGGCTGCCAATAAGATGAAGAAGAGCCAGATGCGTACTGAACTCAAGAAGGTCAGAGCCTCCGTTGCTTCCGGTGAGAATACAGAAGCTGCTTTGAAGGATGCTCAGAAGACTCTGGACAAGGCTGCTCAGAAGGGTTACATCAGCAAGAACGCCGCTTCCAGGACGAAGTCTCGTCTTGCTAAGGCTGCTGCAGCTCAGAAGTGATCCTTTCTCGATCAATGAGACTTTAAGACCGCCGAATATATCGGCGGTTTTTTGTTAACCACATGTGGTATTATGTCAGTAGTAATAAAGCGGAGGATAAGAAAATGAAGAAATGTCCCGAATGCGGCGCATCCATGGATGATGATATAAGGTTCTGCACAGAGTGCGGAGCATCCCTTTCCGATGCAGCCGTTGATGCTCCTTCAGAGGTCACGGAAGAAGCAGAAGAAAAAGTCGAAGAGCCTGTGGCAGAGAACGTAGAAGAGAAGACGGCTCCCGCGCCCCTTCCCGTTGTTCCCGTCTCCGATAATAGCGGATATGCGGGTAATGGGGGTTACTCCGGTGTGGGTACAAACAGGAATATCGCCCTTTGCATAATCCTTTCCATCATCACCTGCGGTATCTACGGATTATACTGGCTCTACTGCCTCAACAAGGAAATAAGCGAGCTTGCAGGGGAGAAGGATTACACCGACGGTGCGCTCGTTATCGTCCTGACCATAATCACCTGCGGCATCTACGCGTTCTACTGGAACTATAAGATGGGTGAGAGAGTCGACAGGATCAAGGGGAACAGCGGAAATACCGCCATCCTCTTTCTCGTGCTCTCCATCGTGGATCTCGACATCATCAACTACGCTCTTATGCAGGATACCATCAACAAGAGAGTTTCTTGATGGCCGAAGGAGAACATGATCTGAAACAAAGATTACGGAAAAGGACGCGCCTTTATCTGGCGGTCCTTTTTTCGGGTCTTGCATATCTTTTGTGGGTGGGATCAACGGGGCTCGGCATCCCTTGTCCCATAAGGCTCTTCACGGGACTCAAGTGCCCGGGATGCGGCATAACCACCATGTTCGTGCATCTGGCAAAGGGGGACCTTTCCGTGGCCTTTGAGGCCAATCCCTTTATCCTGGTAACGCTTCCGTTCCTTGTGGCGGAGATAGTTTTCTGTGAGATCTGCTATTTTAAACCTTCCCTCAGGGGAAAGACGGTATCGAAGATAAACAACGGGATCCTGGTCGTCTATACGGTGGCCCTGATCCTGTTCGGCGTCCTTCGGAATCTCCCTTTTACTTCGTTACCATGACGGGCGGGATCTTCCACTGAAGTCCCCTTTCCGTTCCCAGATAGTCGGCCTGTAGGTCGTTTGCCGCAATATCCAGCTCGAACTGTTTCTTGAGCCTGTCGGAGGAGGAGAAGAGCTCCAGGGCGTCGGAACAGTTGTGGATGACGGGGAGACGTGCGCATTTTCCCATTATCTTGAGACAGTACCTGCCCTCCCGGGTGAATCCCAGGACTCTTATGTACTGAACGTGCTTTTCCTCTTCCACGTAGGTGGCCCTTTGCCCCAGGAGGGCGGAGGTGATGCCCCTGTATATCCTGGGCATGGTGAAATGTTTTGTGTTAAGTGCCGCCGATACTGAGGCGAAGTCCGTCGCCTTGACGGCCTTTAATGTATTCCTGATGTGACCGTCAAGGCCGTCGCTCATGTAGGCGGATCCGGAAAGATCCGTGTCCCGGTACGTCTCGGAGATGATGTCCCTTGCGTACCGGTCAAGGTCCGCCATGTGAAAGTCCTTTCCTATCCCGGAAAGATATTCGGCCAGGGCCCTGTCGGGGATGCTGCCCGTGAGCTTGTCCGCGAGGGCGGCCGCGGAAAGGGGGGATCCCATACCGTAGATATCGGATCTGATGGCCGTGGCGGAACTTCCGCCCTCCCTTTTGATCATGTGTATCTTAAAGCCCGCCTTCATGGCTCTTATCTCTCTTATGTAGTCCAGGGCAAGGATGGAATTGGGTCGCCTCAGGGCATCTTTTACCAGTTCTCTTTTCTCGTCGCTTATATCGCCGAGGGCACTGATGACGGCGTTGCTCCTGGCGGCGGGGAAACTCATACCCGAGGAAAGGCATTCCTTAAGGACGTTGTCGTCCGGGGAGACATCCGCCAGCTCCGGGAGGATCTTCGGGTCTTTGCAGTCCACTCCGAAGGCTATGTCCGTAACGACTCCGGTCCTGTAGAGGAGCTCGATGCCGCCCCTGGCAAATCTCTCGGAGGGTGCGCAGGCGAAGGTGAAGGGGATCTCCAGTACCACGTCGATCCCGCACTTGAGAGCCGATGCCGCCCGAAGTTCCTTGGGAAGTATCGAGGGGAGACCTCTTTGAACGAAGGGACCGCTCATTACTGACATGGTGACCGCCCGGGGATCTCCCACGGCCTCCCTGGCTTTTTTTATCAATTCCGAATGTCCGTTGTGGAAGGGATTGAATTCGGCAATGATCCCGATAACTCTCATAAAAATGCTTTCCTTAAGGGTTTATTAGTTTATAATTATATTCAAAAATAAGGGGAACTTAAAGATGCGCAAGAAAATAATCAGGGTGATACCGTTCGTTCTGGCGGCACTTCTGATAGGAGGACTATATATCTGGTATTCCCATACATACGGTAATGCCGGTCCAATCAAACTCCAAGACGATAAGAAGATAACCTACGAGTGGCAGCAGATCGCCTCCGAGTGCAACATAACGGGCGATTATCTCTGGTCGAGGACCAAGAAGCTCATGATCCAGGAGGCGGAGGACGGAGTCCTCATTCCCTCCTCCTACATGATAGAGGGGCGTTTAACCAGCGAACCCTCTGAGGAGTCCGGGGTATATCTTCCGAGTGACCAGGCATTGCTCATGAAGCTCTATGTCAGGGATAATGACCGATTTGCCGCTGTTACCCTCAAGAATAAGGTCATTGATTCGTTCAATATGGAGGATTATTCCGTGGAGGAGCAGATGGCGTGGCTGGAGGGCTATGTGGTCTACTACTCGGCCTACGGAACGAGTGAGGATTATAAGAACATAAAGGAGCTGGTCGCGGGCCTTTTCACCGATGACGGAATGGTGAGGGCCAGTGATCTTACCGCTGCCTCCTACAGCGGTTCCGCCTTTCAGTCCGTTACCGTGGCGGAGTCGGATCCGGGATACGCGACCTTCGATTCCCCGGCGGGAACATCGGAGGATGAACTCTACTCATTTGAAGGCATTACCCTTGCCTCGGTGCGTCTTATGCTCATCAGATCCCTGGAGGCCAACGAACTCCTTCCCGAGGGAAGCTTTGACAGAAATCTGGAGCTTGTCCTCGGAGGGATGATCTCCGACGATATCCCGCTCTTTGCCTATGCCGCAAGGTATGAGGAGGACGGAACCGTCAGCTATGTCTATTCCAAGGACCACGCTGCTTCCGTCAGCGTCGTCGATTCCATACGAGTGATGAGATCCCTTGCCGAGACGGACTCCCTTCCGGTGTTGAGCTACAACTGGCTCAAGAATGCCGTTCTCAATCAGGGGGCGCTTAACGATACGTATTATCTCGTTACCGGCAATACGGACGGGAGCGAAGCGGTGGATGCTTATACGGATATCATGTACATCGCGTTCTACAGGGACGACATCGATCTTTATTCGAATATCTGCGGAAGACTGGGGTCCCGCGTCGCCACATATAACTCCAGTCCCGCCCTTTCCATGATATACAGGACGCAGGACGACAGGTATTATTTCGTGGCAAGGGAGAATCTTGAAGTTTGCCTCATGGTGCGATGATTTCAAATTGAAAACCCTTTTCCTTAAGAGTATACTGAATTGGTAATTTTTCAGTTTATTTTAATAAAGGAGAAGACTTATGGCTTTTATCGACGACATCAAAGCTAAGGCAAAGGCTGACAAGAAGACTATCGTCCTTCCCGAATCCATGGATGAGAGGACCTTCGAGGCAGCGGAAAAGATCCTTAAAGAGGATATAGCAAACATCATCATCATCGGAAGCCCCGAAGAGATCGAGAAGTACGGAAAAGGTCATGATATTTCCGGTGCAAAGATCATAGATCCCAAGACCGACGAGAATAGAGAGAAGTACCTCGCAAAGTTCATCGAACTTCGCGGTGTTGATACAATGGTTGCCGCCGCTAAGGCAAAGGCAGAGAAGAAGGGTCTTTCCCCTGAGGAGACAGAGGCTCTCATCGCAGGTGCTCAGAAGAAGGGCATCACAGCCGAGAAGGCACAGCAGATGATGGAGTCCGACTACATGTACTACGCATGCCTTATGTGTAAGTGCGGCGATGCCGACGGTGCCGTTTCCGGTGCCTGCCACTCCACGGGTAACACGATCCGTCCCGCTCTTCAGCTCCTCAAGATGAAGAAGGGCGTTTCCTCCGTTTCCGGTTTCTTCATGATGGAGGTCCCCGACTGCACCCTGGGTGAGAACGGTCTTTTCATCTTCGCGGACTGCGCCGTAAATACGGACTTCGATTCCCCCAAGCTTGCAGAGATCGCCAAGCTTTCCGCCGACTCCTTTGAGCAGTTCTCCGGTAAGCAGGCCAAGGTCGCAATGCTCTCATATTCCACCATGGGATCCGCTAAGCACGACGACGTTACAAAGGTCGCCGATGCCGTTAAGATCGCCCATGAGAAGTATCCCGAGCTCATCGTGGACGGCGAGCTTCAGCTGGATGCCGCACTCGTTGAATCCGTAGGTAAGCTCAAGGCTCCCG
>DNAE01000157.1:5682-6548 GCA_003543635.1 Clostridiales bacterium
AATGCATACGGCCCCGTTCTTCAGGGCCTTGCAATGCCCGTCAACGATCTGTCCCGCGGATGCTATGCAGACGATATCGTAGGTACCGTTGCCATCACCGCAGTTCAGGCTCAGTCACAGGAATAATAAACACCAAAAGGAGTTAATGATATGAAGATCTTAGTAATCAACTGCGGAAGCTCTTCCTGCAAGTTCCAGCTTTTCGACATGGACACGGGTGTTGTCCTTGCCAAGGGTAATGCCGACAGGATCGGTATCGACGGTAAGCTTTCCTACAAGAATTCCAAGGGTGCTGACCTGGAGAAGGAAGTGGAGCTTCCTGACCACAAGGTAGCCGTTAATGTTGTTCTTTCCCAGCTTACGGATCCCGAGACGGGAGTTATCTCCGACGTTTCCGAGATCTCCGCAGTGGGCCACAGAGTCCTCCACGGCGGTAAGTACTACAGCGAGTCCGTAGTCGTAAACGAGGACGTTAAGAGAGTCATCAAGGAGTGCTTCCCCCTTGGTCCTCTTCACAATCCCGCAAACCTTACGGGTATCGAGGCATGCGAGGCCGTTCTTCCCGCAGGTACACCCCAGGTTGCAGTATTCGATACGGCTTTCCACATGACGATGCCCCCCAAGGCTTACACATATGCACTTCCCTATGAGATCTCCGAGAAGTACTCCATCAGGAGATACGGCTTCCACGGAACATCCCACAGATATGTTTCCAAGAGAGCAGCCGAGTTCCTCGGTATCAGCACGGAAGGCCTCAAGATGATCACATGCCACCTGGGCAACGGTTCCTCCTTTGCAGCAGTCAAGGACGGAAAGTGCGTTGATACTTCCATGGGTCTCACACCCCTCGCAGGAATCTGCATGGG
>DNAE01000088.1 GCA_003543635.1 Clostridiales bacterium
ACGGGTCGGAAGTGGATAAGCATTTTCAAGAAGGAGTTACTTCAGGAATAATAGCTGCTCTGGCGCCGGATACGATCGTTCACACCTGGGTTGAAGTTTGCCATCAGGGGAGAGGGATCGCTCTGGAAGGCGTTATAACAGATGAGCCGTATCTGCGCGCCGTGAAGGACTTTGGTGTTTTTGATGAACATCCCCAGACAATGGGCAAGATAAAGGATCTTGCCTATGTTCACTACGGTCGCAAAAAGATGAACGGGACTGTAGGGAAGATCCGTGCGGGATCAAAGGCTTATCATCATGTCATAGAATCCCGGGATCGCCGATGTTGCCAGGATCTGCCCGGCTGTCAACAGGTCGATGATCGCATGTCCGATCATAATGGGCATCGGATTTCTGTTTTTCCTGTAGATGATGCAAAGTATTATCGTCAGAGGCAGGAAAGACAGGAAACGGTATACCATATACCTTGCGTCAGGCAACGTCGGGATAAAGCAGTGCTGAACTGCAAAGAAGAAGGACGGCAGGATCACCGATAAGTATCTGTTTTTGATCGTGCCCACTCCGCATCCCAGATAGATGCTGTTCTCTGCGATCGCCGTGCTGACGGGCAGCAGAATGAGATTTAATACTGCAAGAGGGACGGGTATCGGTGCGATCATCATCGATGGTGCATAAGGTATCTTTCCGTAGCAGAGAAAACCTGCCAGGTACATTGATCCCATACCGAGACAGATTATAAGCAGGCTCATGCAAACAACCTGTTTGGGAGTTGTTTTTCCCTTCTCGTAATTAAGGAGTTTTCTAAGCCCTCCGTCACTTCGCGTTATAAAGATAAGAGATGCGATCGTGATTATATTTACCGCGCTTGCGACAACCGACCAGGTGTTGCTGATATCGGAAAGGCTCCTGCCCGCGATCATCGACAGAACGATAAACACGGCAACAAAAATGAGGCTTCTAATCGGCATGAGAACCGGAAGATATTTCTTGTTCATATTACCTCTCCCATGAGCATAGTTACTGTGTCTTCGATAAATGAACTGCGTCCTCTCCCGGTCTTAAGATCATATCCGGTTATTTCTTTGGACTCATCTGCCGCGAGGAAAGCAGTCTGCATCGAGGATGCAAGGCTGAAGGCTATCAGGCGTTTTCTCTCGTCGGGAATGTTTCCTCTTAAAGCCATCTGAAACCCTTTCTGTGTAAGAGCTGAATTGGAATCGGCTCCGTAGGATCTGAAGTCGGAAAGGATAGACATCTTAACTATTGCGCGGTTGGCGAAAAGGTATTCAAAGGTCTGCTTCGCGTACTCTGTCAGGCGCTCACGATCGGAAAGCCCGTCGTCTGCTGCATTCATGAGCCCGGGCTTCATGCCGGAGAGAAGTTCTTTGATGATCTTATCGGAGCATTGCGCCAAAAGATCGTCCTTGCTGCCGAAATGATAATTGATAAGGCCCAGTGCCACGCCGCTCCTTTGGGCTATTGCTCTGGCTGTAATACTATCCGGCCTGCCGTCTGATTCATTTATAAGGGCAATTGTCTGATCTATAAGAAGTTCTTTTATGTCGCTCATACGCCTCTCCTTGAACAGTGTTCAAGAAGATTATATTGAACAGCGTTCAAACTGTCAACTCCGGACTGTGGCTTAAGTTTGCCATGCTCTTCATTCTTGGTTTAATATGTATATAGGCGTGTAAAAGAACGGGATAACATATGGATAAAGCAATCTTATTAAACAGCTTAAGGACCTTTCCGAGGCATCAGGTCTGTCGATCTCTGAAGAAGTGATCGCCAAGGCCATCGGGTTCTCGGGATTCAAGATGTATTCAAAGGGAGAGATCCTCGCCAGAAACGGCGATAAGACTACCACTGCCGGATTGGTGATAAACGGTGTAATAAGAAGCTACTATGTTGATAAGGGTTGCAATGACATAACGCAGTTTATTGCCACATATCTGGGGATCACGCCGGAGTCGCTTAGCAGGTATGATCTTAGGGTATAGGAGAAAATGATCAACAGGATAATAAAGAACAGTGCGATAAAATCGCTTCAAAAAGATCTTTCACGCCTTGATAAAACAAGGGAGTTTTCTGATGTAAGAAAAGAAACGGACATTCCGTATGTCCGGGACGCGGAGGATGAACGAAGCCTTGATGTGTACTATGTTCCCGACGGGAAGAGTAAACCGGTCATCATCGATGTCCACGGCGGCGGTTTCATATCCGAAGACAAGGAGATGGATTCGCTTTTTGCAAATCATCTGGCCCATTCGGGTTTTGTAGTATTTGAGATCAATTACAGATTGGCCTATCCCCGGTATACCGTTTTCGACCAGATCAAGGATGTAAACGATGCTGCGTTGTGGGTAACGGAGAATGCGCCCCGATACGAAGGTGACATTGATCGCATGCATATTTGCGGTCACTCTGCAGGAGCCGTTCTCGCACTGGCGGAAGCACTTATGAGCCTCGATGGGGATATGCAGGCAGATTACGCTTTTGAAGCAAGACGGCATAAATACAGGAGCGTGATCCTGGATTGCGGGACCATGCATTTCTATAAGAAGAGCATCGCTTATTGGGGAATGAGGGGTATGGTGTTTCCAAAGGGTTATAAAAGGGATCCCAGGTATAAGTATCTTGTTTTTGAGAACAACGAAAACCTTAAGAAACTCCCGCCCGTGAGACTTATCACAAACGTGCAGGATGAGCTTAAGGATATGACATACTACTTCGCTGATCTGCTCAAAGGGAAAGGCATTTCATACGACCTTTACGGTGAAGGGGAGGGCGGTCATATGGGAGTGATCTTTGAACCATATGCCGAGAACAACAGGAGAGTAATGGAAGCTATAAAAGGGATCTAGAATTGCGATCTGCCGATTACACTTAAGAATTCGTCGTCGTCTCTAAGCCTTATCTTACATAACCCGAGCTGATCATCGTCGGAGTGAACGACATAGGTTTGATACTCCAGGCTATCGTATTCGACCCCCTCATCAGTGGTGACACCTGAAAACTCGACTTTAAGAAGACAACGCGTGATCTTCCCGTCATCTATGAATTGTTCGAGGTATGTGACGTGATAACGGTCATAGGATTCAATGTCACCGTCGACCACATCAAAGAATTCCTCCCAGCATTCTTCAAGATCAAAGGAATCCCGGATGTCATCCGAAAACATATCGACCAGACCGTCTATATCCTCATCTTTAAGATAATTGAAAAACTCTTTGGCGTTCTTGGACTCTTTGCGTTTAAGCTTTGAGTATTGCATAAAATGGCAACCGCTTATGCTTAACGTGAATAACAAAACCATTACCATACATAAGAGCTTCTTTGTCATCTGATGAGTCCTCTCCCCGAGTTATTCCGATGATCCAATTATAACGCAATATATCGATAACGCCTTGATATAACAACGGATTAGCGGTTGCTAACTAATTGCGTTATAATGATTCCGAATAAAGATAAGGGGGCGCTATCTTGGAAGCACGATTCGGGTATATCAAGGACGGATTCGAAGGGATCCTTTACAGGGCACAAAGGGAAGACGACAGGCTCCTGATAGTCATACAGGGACTTAAGGGACTTGATCTTCCCTCAAAATACGCGGAGCTTTTTGCCGGGAAGGGATATTCTACTCTTGCCATGTCCTACTACGGCGGAGAAGGTCAGAAGAAAGGCATGAGAGCGATCCCCCTGGAACAATTCCAAGCGGCTTGCGATGAGATGAAGCGGCTGGGATATAAACGCATCGGGATCTACGGTAATTCAAAGGGCGCCGGAATGGCTCTTTTGGCGGCAAGCGTGGTCCCCGACATAAGCCTTGTTATCGCCGCATCTTCCTTTGGCCACATCATGCAGGGTACAGGAAAGCCCGGGGAAGACCCTTGCAAGGCAATGGTCTCATTTAACGGTCGCGACTTCCCCTATGTTGAGAAGGGAAGACTGTTCTCTTCTTTTCTCGGCAGATGCGTAAGGGAACATAACATAAAGCTGCTCTATTTCTTTGACGAGTGGGACATGAAGGGAACTTCCGAGAACGAGATCCCGGTGGAGAGGATAAACGGAGACATCCTGTTTCTCACTTCCACCCACGATGAGTCGGTGCCCGCAAAACGGGATGCCGAACTGCTTGTGAAAAGACTTCAAAGGAGCGGTTTCAAACACGGTTACAAGCATATTAATTCCGAGACCGGAAGCCACAATCTGGGGTACTTCCCCGTTAACAACAACATGCTCCCCAGGGAGAAAAAATACCCGGAAGAGTGTCAGAGAGCCCGGGAAGAGACCCTGGCGATCATCTTAAACACCCTGGATAAATGGAGTGTTTAAGGGTATTTACTGCCGTCTCGTAAGGTGAACCCTTCGTTTGTAAAACCCCGGAACCTCCCGTAAAAGGGGGAACCGGGGCTTTTACAACACTTTTTATACTCAGATAAACAGAGCTGCGATGTGGTAAACGACGAATGAGAGCACCAGTGCGCTGCAAACGTAGAATGCTCCGACTTTGGCCGTCCACTTGAGGGAATGGGACTCCTTATATGTGGTGGAAAGAGCCATGAGGCAGGGGATATTGAATGTGCAGGCGAAGATGAATGCCAGTGCCTCCGCGGGGGATACAGTCTGGCTCATGACCTGGCCGAGGACCAGATTATCAACGCCGGGCTTGTTGACGTTAAAGGCAACATCCATGACCGTGCTCTGTCCGCAGTAGATGGCATTAAGCACACCGAGAACGGCTTCCTTGGCAAAGGCGGAGGCGATGAATCCGGAGAATGTCTGCCATCCCATACCGAAGAACCTGGTAACGGGCTCGATGGTGGTTCCCACCTTGTAAAGAAGGCTGTCCGTTATATTTCCGGAGGATGTGTAGGAGAGACCCCAGAAGAGGAGGGATACGACGATAACCGTCTTCATGGCCCTGATGAAGATATCCCAGGCCTTGAGGACCGCCTCCTTGATGATGTGCTTCCAGTGTGCCTTGTGGTAGGGGGGAAGCTCCATGACCATTCCGGATCTTGTCTCGGCGGGGGAGAGCTTCTTGCTGAAGAGCTTGGAAACGATGAGCATCAGGATCACCATGTAGGCCAGGACGCCCAGGCAAACGAGGATCGTGCCCCACCAGGGGAAGAACATATCGGATACAACGGGAACGACGGACCATATGGAGCCGCAGGGAACGGCCCATACGATGGCCATTGCCAGCATCTTCTGTCCCCAGTTATCCATGACCCTGGTACCGCAGGTACCGCCGATGGTACAACCGAATCCCATGAGGATGGGAGCAACGGCTTTACCCTGGAGACCGAGCTTGGATAAGATGCCGTCGAACTGATAGGCGGCGCGCGCCAGGAATCCGATCTCCTCGAGGAATCCGAATACGAGATTTACGCCGAGAACGAATGCGGCCATGGAGAGGGAGAAGTAAAGTGTGTTGGGGATGATGGTACTGAATATGGAAACGAGCCAGGGGTGAACGTGCCATCCCGTTAGAAGGTCGGAAATGGGCTGATTGAGAAGCGCCGGGAACATCTTGCCGAGGCTCATGAAGGGAACGCAGATGAACATAGCGACCAGGAATGCCAAGAGGATTATTCCGACGGAGATGATCTTGCCGAGGACGGGGGAGGTCGCCGCCTTATCGAACTTCGAGAGCTTATATGTCTTCTGCTTCGAAGATACGACACCCTGAAGGACCTTGTCGATCCACTCGTACTTAAGCTTGGCGGATACCTTGATGTCCTCGTGGGACTCGGGTGCGCTCTTAAGCTTATGGGGCTCTGAAAGTTCCTTTACCAGGAGATCCTTGAGGGCTTCGTATCCCTTGCTCTCCGCTGCGGTGAAGAGCATTACGGGGATGCCGAGATGTTCTGCGAGCACCCCTGCATCTATGGTCTTATTCTGGGAAGCGGCCACATCCGCCATGTTCAAAAGGAGGACCGAGGGGGCATCCATACGGGCGAACTCGGACAGCATGAACATACTTCTTTCAAGCTGGGAAGCATCCACGAGGATCAGTACGAGATCCGCCTTTCCCGAATTGATATAGTCCACGGTTATCTTCTCCTCATCGGAGTTCCCCGTGAGACCGTAGCTTCCCGGAAGGTCAGCGATCTGATACTTGATGCCCTTGTGGGTAAAGCGGCCTTCCTTCTTCTCGACTGTCTTACCGGGCCAGTTTCCCACGTGCTGGTGGGATCCAGTCAATTGGTTAAATACCGTTGATTTACCGGAGTTCGGCTGTCCTAATAGTGCGATGGTCTTCATGTATTATGCCTCCTCCACTTCGATCTTCTCGCAATCAGAGCGGTTGATGGCGAGGAGTGTTTCACGTGCGTAGATGAGAACGGGCATCTTCCTGTCGTTCCTTACGACCTGGAAGGGGGTGCCCTCCGTGAGCCCTATGGATGTGACACGGTTCAGAAAGAGTTCGTCTTCACCGAGGCTTTTGATCTTGCCGTTCTTGTCCGGCTTAAGTTCAGTTAACTTCATTTTTGTCCTCCTTATTTACAGGTGGTATGCAGTGCGGACACGCTCCGCTGCAACTGCTGCATCCGCAACCGCATCCTCCGTTTTTACTGTTTTTAAAGATGCCCCTGACGGCAAAGAATAAGATGACCAGTACCACAGTTGCCGCGATGATCGTTCCCGCGTTGTCCTTCAAAAAAGATAAGATCATCTCCATTTCCTCCTTATAATAGTTAGTTGAGGCTAACCAGCAGGGCATAATAAACGCATTCTGTTCTGACGTTATAAGTTATGCTCCGAAAAACCTCTTCCAGGACGGCGTATAAAACTCGTCCAATGTCTTGGCATAATCCAGTGCTTCCTCCCGGGTGAAATCATGTCTGACCGCTTCCAATACGGCCTCCACGTTCCCCGTCATGAGAAGATGGAAATGCTTTATGTCGATATCCTTGATCTTTATGCCCTTGGCCTTGAGTCCTTCCATGTATCGCAGGGTGGTGGCTTCTTCCATCTCCGCCACATCATGGGCGAAGGATTCGTACCTTGTGCCCTGGGAGCCGGAGACGATCAGCTTAAAGGCATCTATATGATCGTAGATGAAATGCATGATGCGGCGTGTCGCTTCCTGATCATCGAGATAGTCCTCTTTATCGGTGCTTTCCATTATCCCGAACTCCTCGGTCTCCCGGGAATGGTAAAGGGCGTAAAAGGCATCGATGGCGGGATCCACCAGGGCCGCAAACATGTCTTCCTTGCTCGAAAAGTGTTTATAAAGCCCCGATACCGTGAGGCCCGCATTTTGAGCGATCCTTCTCATGGAAGCATCGACAAAACCGAATTCCAGGAATTCGTTCTTTGCCGCCTCCAAAACTCTCTTATGGCTATCGCTCTTGTCCTTGGGCATCCGTCGCCTCGCCGATCAGTATTAGTGAACACTGTTCACTCATGCGGAGAAAAGGATACAGTCTACATGTGTATTTGTCAATACCGGGAAGATGCCGAAGTGATCTTTTTCTGTACCATCAGAACGGGAAGGGCAAGGGCCGTATTGACGGCAAATGTCAGAAGGAGGATGAGGACCGAAGAGTAGTTCATGCCCAGAGATAATGCCCTGTCCGTGTAGTTCACGATGCAGATCGAGGGGAAGTTTGTAAGGAGGATCGGGAAGGAGATATCCTTGATGAAGCCCCTTATCCTCGGGATGCGTTCGGAACCCTTCACCGCCGCGGAGAGATCCTCGTAGAGGATGATGAGGAGGGAGGGGATAAAGAGCATCAGATAGAACGGGTAAGTGAAGAAGGCGATGCAGACCGCCGCAACGATCACACAGACGATGATCCTGTTCTTCCTTGTCCTGGAGAAGTATTCCACGAGGCATCCCAGGAAGAAGCAGAAATGGGAATAAAGAAGGCGTTCCAGGTCGTAGTGATCCGCCGTAAGGTAGACGAGATATACCAGCAGGGTGGAGAGGATCAAAACGAATCTCCGGTCTATCTTCCTGATCCTTCCCAAAAGCCAGAACACGACCTGACACAGGATCAGCATGAAGACGAACCAGGTGGGATTATTAACCGAGTTCCCGAAGTAGGAGGTGAGGAACGCCTGAAGTCCTGCCAGTGCGGCGGGTATGTGAAGGAAGGTGAAGTTGCTCTGCATCCAGTAGTCGTTAAAGGTGAAGTACCAGACGTAGTGCAATATCCCCATGAAGACGATGGTCAGGGCAGCCCCGGGGTAAAGGGACAGGAACCTCTTTTTAAAGAAGGTCTTGAAGGGAACGGTATAGAGTTTATCCGTGTGGTAGGTATAGGCCCTGTTAAGGCAGTATCCCGACAGGGTGAAGAATACGAAGTTCAGATAGAATCCCCGGTCGAAGGCGGTGTTGAGGTGTTCGTTCAAGGACTCCGAGGAGAAGATACTGATGTGTCCGTTTATCATGGTGTAGTGATGCAGGAAGATGAACAGCATGCAAAAGAAGCGCAAAAAAGAAAAGTTCGACCGACTGAATCTGATGTCCTTATCTTCCCGCATAAACACGATCCCGACCTTCTCAAAGGATTTGTATTTAATTGTACTATATTTTTAAGGGAACTTCTTCTTATACCCGCAGTCGCAGTAGGGACCTCCCTCGGCCAGGGTATATTCCCTGACAAATACCGATGCGCCGCCCAGTTCGCTCATGGTGTAATCGAGCCTGCACATCGCCGGGACGAGATCGAAGAAACCGTATTCTTTCATGAGGTAGCAGATGCCGCACTTGAGGAACCTGGCCTCGTATCCGCTGCCGTCCCCGTACACGATGAGATCCATGTTCCAGGAGTAGGGATTCCTGTCGGCGGCCTTCAGGTCCGCAGTCCTTCGCTGGGCCTCCAGATCCTTTTGGGAGAATTTGCTCTTTCCGGCGGTCCTGCACATCATCTTGGTGGGGGCGATGGTCATGGCATCCCGGTAGTAGACGGTGGCTTCATCCACCCCGGGCCTTCTGGGCATGGAGCTTAAAAAGGCGATAAACTGGGCACAGCTCAAGGTGTTGGTAAGAAACCGATCCCCCTTCTCGAACTCGGGAAGCTTTTCTATTATCCCTTTGTATTTGACCTTTGCCTTACGGGTTATCTCCTCCGACAGATCCTTTGTAAACCCCAGGTCGGTAACGAGGTTCTTCTTAAACGAGTTCTTGTATAGGGACCACATTATCTGCGGCATTCCGGTATATTTCATTGTTACCTCACAAAACAATATATGAATGATTGTTCATATATTATACGTTAGCCGACAGTAACTGTAAATATATATTATTGATCAGCACTTTAGTTAACACCGATATTCCGTTTAACTTTAAAGGGGGAAGGCCACGGCGTCCCGGTAGAGCTTCTGAAGGATCGATATGAAGTCCTCAAGGCACTTTCTGCGGTCGTTCTTATGGGTCATGAGAACACATTTGAAATACTCTTCGCAATCGAAGGGGATCCAGGCGAACTGTCCGCTGTGGTCGTTCAAAAACCCCGGGGCAAGGCAGATGCCGCGGCCCGAGGATACGTTGACTAAGGTGGTGTCGTGATCGGGACTGTTGAAATAGTTTATCTTCCCCGTTGAGATCAGCCTCTGCTGAACTGTGCGTAAAGCCGCAGGGGAACCTCCGCCCACCATCAGTGTCCTGCCGTAAAGATCCTCCTCCGTTATAAGATCCTTTTCCGCAAGGACATCGTTCCTGTCGCATATAAGGTAGATTCGGGAACGGAAAAGATCGTGGACGTTTATCCCGGGGATATGCTTCGTCTGTTCCTCCAGGGCGAAGAGCACATCCGCTTCCCCCTTGAGGAAACCTTCCATTCCGTTATCGTATCTGAAAAGGGGAGTGATCCTGACATCGGAGTGCTTATCCTCGAGAAGCTTTATGGCTTCCGGAAGGAAGTAAACTGCCTGGCGCACCATCAGGCTCACGGATATATCCTCCACATATCTTGCGCTGAAATTCTGCCCCTGTTCGATGGCGCGTTTAAGCTCCGTTCTCATGTTGGACAGATGGAGTACGAACTGTTCCCCGGCGGGGGTAAGAGCGGCTCCCTTGCCGCTCCTCTCGAAGATCTTGAATCCCACCTCGTCCTCCAGGAGCTTTATCTGATAGGAGAAGGTCGGCTGGCTGACAAAGCAGTTCTCTGCCGCACGGCTGAAGTTCAGGGTGTGGGCAAGTTCTATACAATAATCCACCTGTTTAGAGTTCAAGGGACCCTCCGAGTTATTTAATAATTAAATCGATTATAAAGGAAATCTATTGGATATTTCAAGGGAGACAGGCGATACTTAAGTCAACAAACAGATCGGAGGACAATAAGATGGCTAATATATTGATCGCATTCTTTTCGAGGGCGGATGAGAACTATTTCGGCGGTGCCATGAGGTACGTCAAGGTGGGAAACACCGAGATCGTGGTGGAGGGCATGAAGGAAATGACGGATGCCGATATCTTCAAGATCGAGATGAAGGAACCCTATTCTCCCGTTTACATGACCTGTATCGA
>DNAE01000068.1 GCA_003543635.1 Clostridiales bacterium
GGTGGACATTTAATAAGAGAAATGTAGTAAACTATATAAACAGAAGATTCGGGCAGGGGAGGAGACCATGAAGGATTATATCGGTAAGTATATAAGGGAAGTCGAACTTTACATGAGCTCCGAGATGGATAAGGACAGCGCGGATGCCTTAAGGGAGGTCATCGGGGAATTCGAGACCAAGATCACTTACTTTTCCCACGAGAGGCTCATCCATTTGATCGTAACCGTCCTGTTCGCGATCCTGGAGATCTTATCGATCCTGTCCCTTTTAAACGATCCCCTGCTTGCGGAGGCGATCTTATCCGTCATGTTCCTGGTGCTCCTTATTCCCTATGTGATGCACTACTATTTCCTGGAGAACAGCGTCCAGAAGATGTACCGGATGAGGGATTCCCTGAAGAATGCTCTAAAGGAAAAAGAGCAATAAAAAAGGGAATGGCATCCATATGCACATTCCGCACAACATATTCATTATAACACGGTCCGTTTTTGTGCGTAACTGATAAACTGCACAATAAGAAGCGGACCTGTTTGGACTTAAAGCGAGGTTGTAACTTCCCTGTCACATGATAATATAAAGATAGCTCCAGGGAATGCTGAAAGCTATTGATTCTTGACAACAGAGGCCGCCTTTTACGGAGGGGCATAGTGCAGGGAAGAACCAACGGTGTTGAATGAGATCTTTAGGTCGAACGGTTGACCGGAGGCGAAGCCGAAGAAACGAACCGCAGGCCGGGTGCTTGGCGCACGGTACAGGGGATACGGAGCAGATGTCTTTGAAGGAAAAGGAGTTACGAGCAAGCGCGATTGACGGAGTGGCGCAGCCGCTTACAAGTCGCAGGTTGTAACAGTATAGTTGATTCGGATTATCGATCCGCGAGTGGATGAGATGTCATCGCCGACAGGTAGATTCCGAGGCGCGACGGATGTTACATCGGTTCGTGCAAACCGAGTAGCCGGTATAGCTTACGACAGCAGGATTTGACTTAGATCGGAAACCTGACGGTGAGCGAATAAGCAATTGAGAATATGCGGTGAATGGGAGACATGAGTTGCACGGTGTGGGATTAGAGTCGCAGCAGTCAAGTATCGTTGCGATATCGATTAGAGCTCGTGGAGTAGATCGAGGGTGCTGTTGTAGGAATTTGAGATTGGGTTCGCTGGAGCTATAATTTAGAAGATCGTCCTTTTGGACGATCTTCTTTTTTGTCTTATTCTTTCTTCATGAGCTCCGCGATGTAGGGGAGATTTCTTCCCACTTCCTTCTTATCCATGCCGTACCCCAGAAGCCAGCTGTCGTTGATCTCGAAGCCGTAGTACTTGACGGGGATGGTGGTGAGGAGGCGGTTGGGATTTAAGAGCATGGTGCAAAGAGCGATCTCCTTGGGCTTCTTGGACTCCAGGTTGGAGCTTAAGTACGCGGTGGTAAGTCCCGTCCTTATGACGTCCTCCACGATGATGACGTGCTTGTCCGTAATGTCGGTATCGATATCCTTGGTGATCCGGACGACTCCGGTCTTGGAGGTGGTGTCGGGGATGTTTCCGAATCCTATCATGTCGATCTTGATGGGAAGGTCGATGGCCCTGGTGAGATCCGAGAAGAAATACATGGATCCCTTGATAACTCCCACCACGACGAGCTCCTTGCCCCGGTAGTCCTCCGTTATCCGCTCCCCGAGTTCCCTGACCCTCTTCCTTATGGTCTCCTCGTCGTATACGATCCTTTTTATCTCAACGGAATCATCCAGTATCAGTGACATATCAGCCTCCGAACATCTTAAGTCTCTCCGCCAGTTCACGGAAGTCCTTCTTGTACACGATCTTCACGGTCGTTCCCGGGTAAAGGTCCATCACCATCCTGGCTTTCTTATTCTTCTTCGTAACGTACTTCTGGTCCATGGTGGTCAGCTCAAGATAGATATTGAACTTGGGAAGATAGAAATCGGGGGAGAAGGCCATCTTGATGTTGCCCTCCGCATCCCACTCGATGGGGAAGGTCTTGGGCTCGTACATCCACTCGATGCCGTACATATCCAGGATCCTGGCAAACTCCTCCTCGGTGGGGTTCTTGAACACCGGGGTCTCGCTCTGGTGGTCTATGGAATCGTCGGAGTCGGTCTGTCTCCTGATCTCCATCCGCTTCTCCTTCTTCTCGCAGAGGGAGAGGATGGAGGATGCCGCTTCCTCCACGGAGATGTGCTCCGTGTTTATGCTTATGTCGTAAAGGTCGGGACTATTAAGGTCCGCGTCGTATAGGATGCTCACGAACCTCTTGTGCTTGCGGTCGCCGATGGCGATGGTGGAGGAGGCCTCGTCCATGCCTATGTTGAACTGCCTCGCGATCCTCTGGGCGCGGGTCTTCTCGCCTGCGTAGATCCTGCAGCTTACAAGACCGGGATCCCCCCGGAGGGCCACGCATCCGCCCATTCCCTTGACGATCAGGTTCTCCTTTTCCGAGGAGAGCTTCCTCAGGCTTTCCACCAGGATGTCCTTATAGGAAAGGTCGGTCCCCGGGGCCTTGTTCAGGAAGAACCTGGCGCTTTCCGACAGCTTCTCCTTATCCTCCTCCGGGTACCCTTCAAAAAACGTCTTAAGGGCATACTCTCTGGTGACCACCATGCATCCGAGCTTCTCTCCCAGATAGGCCGCCAATTCGTCCCCCAGACTGCCGCTTTGCCTTGAAATCGTTATAACAGACATCCTTGCCCCTTATATTTAAAACTCTGATTAGATTATACTATATTTGGCAAAAATAGTGTTGACTTTACGGCGGACTTCAATATATAATCATGTTCGCGTGTGACGCCGACTTAGCTCAGTTGGTAGAGCA
>DNAE01000166.1 GCA_003543635.1 Clostridiales bacterium
TCTCCTGCTCCTTGGGGTCCTCCGACTCGGAGAGCAGTTCGAAGTATCCCTTGAGGGAAGTAAGGGGAGTCCTTATGTCGTGGGACATATTGGTAAGGGTATCCCTTATCTCGTTGTCCTGCTTCATGACCTCGATCTCCCTCTCGCGGCAGGAGGTTATTACCTCGTTGATATCCTTGGAAAGGCTCTTCATCTCCCTGGATTTTCCGTAGAAGGTCACGGTCTTGTTCGTTCTGTTCTTGGCAATGAAGTGTACCTGGGACTGGAGGTTCTTAACCTGCGAGAACAGGGAGATCAGCATCATGGACATTGCCAGAAGGACTGCTATAAGCACTATGGTCATTACTTCCCAGATCATAAAACTACCTTTCTTCGGGATGCGATCATGGACAGGCTTACCCAGAAGATCACATTGATGAGATAACAAGCGAGCACTTGCGGGAGGCCTATGATCACGCTGGAATCCCCCATGGCATGGGACAGCAGAAGACTGGTGGGATGGAAGATCATATACACAAGATCAAGGGTAAGCGTGCTTTCAATGCTGACCGAAGATCCCGCCGTTCCGTACTCCGCGATGGTGGACAGAGCAACTATCAATATAGAGGCCAGGAAATGGTAGGAGATATAGAGGACGACCACCGGCAACTTTTTCCTTATCAACTTGGAAAGGAATACGGCAGGGAGCGCCGTATCGAACATTGTCAGCGCCGATGCGATATATGTCTTCAGGGTAACGACGGGATAGACGCATAATATGAAGTTCTCTACACCGTCCCTTATAACGCCCGCAAAGGACAGCACCATGGTATAAAATGCCGCTATAAAGGAGAAGATGAACACCGCGGCGATCTCCGACAGACAGAGTTTGACTCTGCTCCTGATGGCACCTTCAATATTTATGACCTGGCGGTACTCGTAGTAGTCGCATATGACGATGATCACGTCAAGCAGCAGGAAAACTGAAGTAATGTAGAGGGCCACGATAAAGCCCTTCTGCTGCCATTCGGTTATCCCTCCGCCGGTGAATGTATCACCGTAGTCAAGGTATATCCTGGTCCAGACAAGGAGGATATTAAAAGATATGATCACAAGGAAGAACAAAGCAGGGATCCCTATGATCCCTGCACGGAATGTCCGGTTCTTTGTAAGCTTTAAAAGTCCTATCCTAACGAGATTGATAAACATGGATCTGTCAGTTCAAGTCTCTCCTTCTGTTAATTGCGTTGCCGATCAGGGCAGCGGCGGCACCATAGATGATCGATACGATAATTGCACGGAGCACATCTGATCCGTCGGTATGCAGGTTGATGACGACCAGGTTCTCGGTGATCATGAATCTCGAGATATCAAATCCCTCCTCAAGATCCAGCAACCTTACCAGTATAAGATTCGCAATGGATATTGCAAGGGTAAGGAAACCCGAAGCCAGGATGACGCCCACCGTTATGCCGGCAGCCTTGCTCTTCGTAACCGTGGTTATGGCGGCCACGATGAGGCAGAATGCAAATGTCATTAACCACGATATCAGGAAGTACAGAATGAACGACCTGTCGAAGTTGAGTTTCACGCTCTCTGCCATAAGAGCTGCTGATATTATAACCGATATCAGGGTGAATATGTGGAATAAGAACGTATAACACGCCAGGACCAGAAGACGCGCCCCGTATAGCAGGCTCCTCCTGTTATTGGCAATGGTCAGGTTCTTCGTTATTCCCGTGGAGTAGACATCTCCGAAGAATATGCCGGTGAAGATCGCCAGCAGCAGTATGGTAACCAAGGTCCCCACGTTCTGGTAGAAAAGCTCCGGAACATCCTCCGTATAGAAGATACCTTCGCCGATTATGCTGACGGCAGTCTCGTCCTCGACCTCCTCGAGTTCGAGTCCTTCGTCTTCTTCGCTATAGTACATTCCTTCTCCCGCCTGGATACCCGCATCGAATCCCATTCTGAAGGAATCCGATATACCCTCGGCGGAGGATCCCTCCTGGGATATCCTGTCCACGTCCTCCCTGGACATTCCCATGAGGCCGTACATATCGATCCTGATAAGGACGAAGCTTACCAGGAGCACGACGACCAGAAGGATCGCCGGAAGTATATATGCGCTCTTAAGCTTGGAGGCTCTGTAGCATTCTGATTTAAAGAAATTCCAGAACATATGCCCCCCTTATCTGATGTCGCCGGCAATGGTGCCGGTCACCTTGAGGAAATACTCTTCAAGATCGGAGGAAACTATCCCTATTGATTCCACCGGTAATCCCTTTTTCGCTATCTCCATGTTGAGGACAGAAACATCCGACAAACGCTCGAATACGTAGATGGTATTCTTGTCGATGACCTGATACTCCGTGAATCCGTTCTCGTCCAGAACGGGAAGTATGGGTGATGTGTCTTCCGATCTGATAACTATCTTATCCCTGCACTTTAACTTGAGTTCTTCGCTGGTGGACTCCTCCACTATCTTTCCGTTGTTGATTATGGCGTAATCGGTGGCAAGCTTTGAGAGCTCCTCCAGGATATGGCTTGAAATGAGGATCGTGAGGTTGTTCTCCTTATTGAGCTTGGCGATCATATCCCTGACCTCCACGATACCCTGGGGATCCAGGCCGTTAATGGGCTCATCCAGGAGGAGGAAATCGGGCTCACCCACCAGAGCCAGCGCGATACCGAGCCTCTGCTTCATACCGAGGGAGAACTTTCCCGCCTTCTTCTTTCCGACATCGCCGAGGCCGACTAATTCAAGCTTCTGCTTGATGTATTCGTCATCGCCGATACCGTAGGCAAGACATTTGATCTTGAGGTTATCGTGGGCCGTGAGTCCCGGCTGTATCGCGGGGGATTCGATGAGGGCTCCTATCCTCGAAAAGGCCTGATTGTTGTCTCCTCCGAATCCGACATACTCGAAGCTTCCCGATGTGGGCTCAGCCATTCCCGAGAGCATCTTCATGATGGTCGTCTTTCCGGCACCGTTCTTTCCGATAAGACCGTATATGGAGCCTTTTCTGATGTGGAGATCAACTCCGTCAACCGCGGGGACGTTCTTGTACTTTTTGGTAAGATCTTTTGTTACGAGCAACATCTCTTCCATAAATGTCTCCCTTCAAATTCATTTCTGATGGTGACATTATCACGGTTTATTGTTCAATCATCGCAAATAAACGTTAAAGAAAATATTAAGGTTTACTTCTTGGCAAGTCTGAATCCGATACCCCAGATGGTGTCGATATACTCCTCATCGGTGATCTTCTTCATCTTTGATCTTATATTACTGATATGAACATTTATGGTCTTATCTTCGCCTATGTAGTACTCGTTCCAGGCGTACTCGAAGATCTCCTGCTTGGAGAACACCTTGGAGGGATAGAGCATGAAGAGCTCCAGGATCTTATACTCCTGTCTCGTGAGGGAGAGCTCCTCGCCCTTTAAGGTCGCTTCGAAGGTATCCTTGTTGAGTTCCAGATCCTTGAACTTCAGGATGTTCTTATCCTCCCGGTCATCCTTGCTGCCGTAGGAAAGGTGTCTTAACTGAACATCCACCCTGGCGATCAATTCCTTTACCTCGAAGGGCTTGGAAAGGAAGTCGTCGGCACCCATGGAAAGAAGATCCACACGGGAATCCGTGGAGCACTTGGCCGATACCACGATGATGGGGATCTTAGAGGTCTCCCTTATGGTGGCCGTCAATGACTCACCGGACATGCCGGGCATCATGAGATCAAGTATTGCCAGATCGAACTTGTCGTTCTTGAAGTTAAGGAGGCCCTCGGAACCCGAGTATGCCTGGGTGCACTTAAGGCCGTGCTTCGTCAGCGTCTCGCAGATGAGATTGTTGATATCCGCATCATCTTCTACTATAAGTACCTTTACCTGATCTTCCATTTACTTGTCTCCCTTTTCCTTGTCTGTCTTAAGCGGCGATGCTTCCGTTATCTGATACTTGAAGCCTTCCTTCCTCATGGCGGATAGAAGGATATCCGGATCGAAGGCACAGGCGGTGAAGACACCGGGCTTCTTCCACTTGCCCCTGCAGAGCATCTTTACTCCCGATATGAGGGTCATGGCATCGAAATAATCCGCCACGCTGACCTCGTTGTTCTCCATACATGCCTGATTGTCGGAACTGACGGAGATGAAGTAAGTCTTATCTTCTCCCTTCTTCTTTCCCGTGACCAGGACTCCCGATCCGCTCATCCCCTGGGGAACGCTCTTGGTGCTCTCCATGGGCATTACCTTGGCCAGGAAGTCGATGGGGGCGATCTTCGTGCCGTTGATCTCCACGGGCTCCGTGGAGAGCATACCGATCTTCTTCAGGAAGTCGATGGTCTCATCGCTCTTCTTCTCATAGGTGGAGAAATATCTGACATTGGGGACCTCGGGGATCTCCATGGCAAAGTCCTCGACGATGGGATCGTTGAGAAGATAAAGAGTATTCTTTCCGATATCGGGAAGCTCCACCTCGGTCTTGAGGGATAAGGGGTCCGACTCCACCTTCTCGTTATCCTGGAGCGTGATGACCCTCTCGGATTCCGCCTTAAAGTCGTTGGATTCGATAATGTCCCTTATGTCGGTGACCTCCGCAACGGATCTCATATTCGTCTCCAGCACGTCCACGGAGGAGATCTCATCAAATCTCGTATCCGATGCAAGACGGACAAAGGAGGTCAGGACGGAAGGGTTAAAGGCGCAACCGCAGATGGCGGTCAGGTTCTTCACCCTGAAGTTGGAGAAGTTCTCGAACTGGCGGGACAGCAGATTGCCGCTATTCCATTCGAACAACTCGCTGTCGATGTAATCGGCGCCGATCTCCAGGGCCAGGTTCATGACCGTCAGGGACAGCTCCGGGGGTGTCAGGTTGATGATGAGCTCCGGTTGGGTTATGGAGAGCATCATCATGGTGCCCTGTTTATTGGTCACGTCCACCCTTGCGGTGGTGATCCTCACCGGTGCTCCCTGGTATTTTTTTCTGTAAACGTCACATTCGGATTTGTCCAGGGAAGCTATACAGATCTCGCCGGCTGAAGTTATGTCATTACAGAGCGCCTTAACGACGACCTTAGTAACCTCCGTACATCCGATTATCAATATCTTTTTCATCAGGAATCCCTTTAACTCATTATTACACGGTTGATTGTAACATTGTTAAAGGCAAAAAAAAACCGCCCGAAGGCGGTTTTTTGTATAAAGATGAAGCGATTATTTCTCCACGTTGTCCACCTTCTTGTCGAGGCCCTTATACTCTTTCTCCTCCATGGGGAGAACGGCATTAAGGATGATGCCCACGAGGGCTCCGACTGCAAGACCGGAAAGGGAGATCGTGACGGATCCCACGGGGAAGGAGATCGCACCGGAGTAGTTGACACCGATGGAAAGACCGAGGATCAAGGCCGCGATGATGATGTTCCTGGACTTGCTGAAATCCGTCTGATTCTCCACAACGTTCCTGACACCGACTGCGGAGATCATACCGTAAAGAACGATGGAAACACCGCCGATGGTGGCTGCGGGGATCGATGAGATCAATGCAGCGAACTTGGGCGAGAAGGATACTGCCACTGCGAAGTAAGCTGCGATCCTGATAACTCTGGGATCGTAGACCTTCGTAAGGGAAAGTACGCCCGTGTTCTCGCCGTATGTGGTATTGGCGGGAGCACCGAAAAGGGATGCGAGGATCGTGGCAAGACCGTCGCCCAAGAGGGTCCTGTGAAGTCCGGGATCCTCGATGAAATTCCTGTTCGTCGTGGAGGAGATGGCGGAGATGTCTCCGATATGCTCCACCATGGTGGCAAGGGCGATGGGCATGATGGTCACGATGGCCGTGATGATCATGGACTTATCGGGATTGGAGAAGATCGAGAATACCGTATCCTGAGCCCGGAAGGGAAGGCCGATCCAGGGAGCGTCTGCAACGGGGGTGAAATCCACGAGTCCCACGAGGACCGCGGAGATATAGGACGCGATAACGCCGAGGATAATGGGAACGATCTTGATCATACCCTTACCGTAGATATTGCAGATAACGACTACGAAGATCGCGATCAGGGCAACTATCCAGCTCTGCTTACAGTTATCGATGGCAGATGAGGAAAGCGTAAGTCCGATGGCGATGATGATGGGGCCCGTAACGATGGGCGGGAAGAATCTCATTACCTTCTTCTGTCCGAACGCCTTTATGAGCGCGGCAAGTACAAGGTAGAGAACACCGGCGCAGGCAACGCCGAGGCAGGCATAGGGAAGGAGTTCCTTTTCCCCGTTGGGAGCGATGGCAAAATATCCTCCGAGGAATGCAAAGGAGGATCCCAGGAAAGCGGGAACCTTACCCTTTGTAAGTAAATGGAACAGAAGCGTTCCGAGGCCTGCGAACAACAATGTGGAAGAAACGGAAAGACCCGTGAGAGCGGGGACGAGCACCGTGGCGCCGAACATGGC
>DNAE01000187.1:0-179 GCA_003543635.1 Clostridiales bacterium
TCAGGATGATTATGCAGATCCCGGGATGATCTATCGCCTTATAGGAAAGGGAAAAAACAAATTCAAAAAGAAGTTCCAAAGGTTCAATAAAAAACCAGTACAGACCGTGCATTACCATTCCCCCTCGTATGTCCAGTTATCCACATTCCTGATATCTGCCGATACGCTGTACCATGGAC
>DNAE01000187.1:222-18277 GCA_003543635.1 Clostridiales bacterium
CTGTACCATGGACCGGGGATAAAGGTGTATCCGTTATTTTTCGATATATAGTATTCGTTCGATGCAAAGATCAGAAGGTCATCATCCTTTGCGGAGGAATCGATGGCGGCCCCCGTGAAGGGATTGACCGGATCTTCTATGATCCCGGAAAGCGCCAGAGCCGGAGTATCGGCATTAGTCATGAGCTCCTCGGATACGGAGAATCCCTCCGAATCAAAATCCTTGACCATGAGGACAGGATTAAAGTATGAGGCATCGAGATCATCGTTAAACATACCGGGAACCGCATGAAGCCCGTATGCATGATCAGATACGATTATTATCCTGGTATTGTCGTATATCCCCTGCTGCCTCAGATAATCGAACCATTCTCCCAGCTCAATATAAGCAGCGGCATTCACCTGATACATGGAAAGCTGAAGGGATGTCTCGATATGGATCTGTTTGCCGTCAAGGATAAAACGGTCTGCGTTTTCCTCATCGTACTCCCTGTTATCCACAAAATCGGAAGGCCGGTAGAAGGGTTCCTGAAGCATACACTCGGAATGAGCGGTATCGTTCACGAGAAGAGTATAGGACAGCGACTTATCGTCGTTGATCTCGGTGATATCCGGCAGCGCATCCAGCACGGATACCGAATCAAGGAAGTCACTGCTGTATCCGGCCATCATATGTCCCCCCACATCATAGATATTGAAGAATCTGTAGTCATTCCTGTAATCGGCATTATTGTATCTTCCGTTATCGTAGAAAAGACCGTGAAGGCATGGCGGCATGGCCCTGAAGAGCGAATAGCAGAACAGATTACGTTCGTAGACCGTTTCGATCTCATCCAGCTGCTCCGTCTTAAGGTCATTATATCTTCCGTTGGTTATGTAAGTCTTCATTCCGGGATACTCGTCGAAGATGCGCAGATCGGGTATCTCCTTATATCCCGCATAGGACGGATCGCACAATGTGACTTCCGCCCCCTCTTCGTAGAAAAGAACGGGCAGCACCTTAAGAGCTTCATCATGTTTATCGGCAATACTCATATCCGCCCTGGCATTCATCGCCGAAGGGGTATACTCATAACCGCCGTATAAAGCCGGGGATCCCGTATTGGTATGGGCACCGAAGGATAAGGTATTCGGATAGTAGGTAAAGCCCGAGAACTGTTCCTGCAGGTAGGGCAGCTCGTTAAATATATAGGGGACGGCATATCCCAGGGCACGGTCCAGCATGATCACGATAACGTTCTTTCCGTTCCTGTTAAGACTGATCTCGGCAAGATCCGTTTCGTTCTTGATATACTCATAGTCCTTGATCTGGCGCGTAATATCCGCCACATTCCTGATCCCCATGATCGACAAAACGATAACGGCGGCAAGAGATACATAAAGGATAACATCTCTTTTGCGTTTCAGGATAAGATATGTCGAAGCAAAGACCAGCATTACCATGGCTATGGTGATGGGCAGATATGACGTATTTGACATGCTCTGTGCCCCGGAATAGAAAAGCCCCCCGAACAGATTACCGTAGTCGACCTTGAGGAACGTGTAATCCAGAGTAAATAAAAAGGCCAGACCGAAGGATATCATTGTTATGATCTCCTTCCCCCCGGTCGAGGAAAGAAGATAGAAGACTCCGACCCAAACGATAAAAGAACCCACGGCCAGGGCCAGGGGATAACGCAGATAGAGTGCGGGATTAACGAATCTGTACATCTCCGTGAATTCCGCGGGGGATGACTTGATGGTATTCGAAGGGATGAAAAGACCCACCAGAAGAGCATTGAACGCGGCGGAGGCTATGAAGGCTCCGTGACCCGCAACCAAGCCTTCGCTCTTCTTTCTCATCTTCGGCTTCCTGTCCTTAAGGAGGATGTTCTTCACCAGGGAAAAGATATTATTGCAGGTCCAGTAGAAGACAAGGCCCGACGGAGAGTTATAGAGCAGTATCAGGAAGATGGCGGCGATGCCGTAGAGCTGGATCTTGGACTTTCTGTCGGAATCCTTAAGATATATGCTGCTGGAAAGGATATTTATCGCCGTCATAAGGAGAGGCAGAACGTTAACTGATATCACTCCAATATTGATAAGGCCGTCCGGAGCGCCCATATCCTTAATGGGACCGAAGGACTTTCCGGACAAAAGAGCCAGAGATGACAGCATCTTATATGCCGCGATGAAGAAGGGGATCTCCAACAGGAGGGATGCGGAACCCTTAAGGGCATCCGTGGGGCGTATCCCCTTTTCCCTGTTGAAGGCGTTGAGCATCATGAAGCGCTCGTCTCCCTTGAAGGTCTTTCTGATCCTCTCCTGCCATCCGGATACGGCCTTAAGTTTCTCGGCCTGTTCGTTCTGAAGGGCATCAGCCCTCCTGTAAAGGGGGAGCGCCAGGAGATTCATGGCGATGCTCAGGATGATTATGGATATCCCGGCATTTCGCGTAAGATCATAGGAAATAGAAAACAGGAACTCGAAGAGCAACTGCAGCGGTCCTATGAGGACAAGATATACGAGCTTTAAGATCTCCGTTACCATGTGCCCTGATACTCCCAGGAATCAAGATCCAGAATGTCGTCCCCCGTAAGCCTGTACCAGGGACCCGGAATGAATTCGTTGCCGTTGTTGACCTCCACGTCGTAGTCGTTTGAATTGGAAACCAGGATATCCCCCTGCCCCGCCATACTGACGATGGGATTGCCCGTGAAGGGGTTAACGGGGTCTTCTATCAGACCGTTGACCGCCAGGTAGGGTGATTCGGCATTGGTCATGAGCTCATCGGATATGGTGAATCCCACGGAATCAAAATCCTTGACCAGGAGAAGGGGGTTCATCTTGAGGGCATTGAAATCGGCGCTGACCGCACCCTCGACGCAATCAAGCTCCGCACCGTGGTCCGCAACGATTATTATCCTCGTGTTGTCGTAGACACCCTGCGACCTCATGAGATCGAACCACTCACCCAAAGCGTATATGGCAGCCATCTCCGCCTGATAATGGGCCATGGTGTTGGCATTATCCATATTGCAGACAACATCCCCCGCGAGGAACCTGTCCGCATTCTCACTGTCGTAGATGCTGTTATCGATCACGGCCGCAGGCTCATATGAGGGTTCCTCCAGGAGGGCGGGAGAATGGGCCGTATTGTTGTCCATCATGATGAAGGAACCCTTCCCTCCCTCGGTAAATTCGGTCATGGAAGGCAGTGCCGTCAGTACGGAATACGAATCCAGGAAGTCCGCGCTCATTCCCCGGGCAGTTGAAATATCAGAGGCTATCTGATAGTAATTCGTGTCGGTGTATTCGCTGTTGAGATCGTTATAGTAACCGTTATCGTATAGACAGGTCCTCATGAACATGGGAGACACGAGATAGAGACTGTAACAGAAAAGGCTCCTTCGCATGGTATCGTCGAAGGTGGACTCTATCTCGGGGGCATACTCATCGTAGAGCCCCTCCGCCCGGAAGGCATTGATCCCCTCGTAGGGATCGTAAAGGGAGAGGTCCGGTATCATCTTATACCCCGCATAGGGTACGTCTATCACCGTGACATCATATCCGTTCTCGGAAAAGAGCACGGGGAGCACCAGGAGGGATTCATTATGCTTGTCCACGAGCTTCTCCCCGGATCTCCCGTTGATATTCTCGGGAGTGTAATCATATCCTCCGAAAAGAGCGGGAGCACCGAGATTCGTTACCCTGCCGAAGGATATGGTGTTCGGATAGTAAGTAAAGCCCGAGAAGGTCTCCTTAAGGGAGGGATCCTCTTCGATCATGTACCTGAACATGAAGCCCTGGGCACGGTCCAGCATGATGACCATGACATTCTTCCCATCGCGGGAAAGGGGGACCTCGGCCTCACCCATGGGATCATTCAGGTAGTCGTAGGTCCTGTAGATCCTGTCCATCTCGGAAACAGCCCTCACCGACACAATGGAAGCCGCCAGGAAAAAGGGTATTATGGCGACCCTCAATATGGCGGGCTTGTTCTTGTAGATTATGAATACGAGTACGGCGCACATGGCGATGACGGCCAGGTTCAAGAGGATATCCTCCTTGAACACGTAGAAGTCGCCGAAGGCCACCACCAGGTATTTATTGAGATTACCGTAGTTCTTGTAGAATGCGTAGTAGTCCAGGATGAAGACAAGGGACAGGGATATCATTACGCAGTTCACGATCTTCTTGGAGGATGAAAGGAAGTAGATGACACCCATCCATACGAGGAAGCATCCCGCTGCAAGGGAGAAAGTGCTTAAAAGATAGCGGGCGGGACTATAAGGGTCCGTAACGAGGATGAAATCCCCCACCGCCCTTCTCAGGAAATCCGCGGGGATCATGAGGCCGATGAACACGGACAAGGTGACCCCGTAGCTTATAAAGGTGAGCTTCTCGCCGTGCTCTTCCCTGACCACGTTCTTTTTGATCCCGCGGGAAGGAATAAGATTCTTCACCAGGGAGAAGATATTATTGCAGGTCCAGTAGAAGACCAGCCCTGCGGGGGAATTATAAAGGAGCACCAGGAAGATAGCCGCGATACCGTAAAGCTGGATCTTGGACTTCCTGTCGGAATCCTTGAGATATATGCTGCTGGAAATGATATTAATCGCCGTCATGAGGATGGGCAGGAAGTTAACGGAAAAACCTCCCATATTGATAAATCCGTCCGGGGAGCCCAGGTCCTTAAGGAACAGGAAACTCTTTCCGTCAAGAAGATGGAGGGACGACAGCATCCTGAAGGCCGCGATGAAGAAGGGGATCTCCAAAAGGAGGGATACGGAACCTTTAAGGGCGTCCGCGGGGTGTATCCCCTTCTCCCTGTTGAGGGCATTGAGCATCATGAAGCGCTCATCCCCCTTGAAGGTCTTTCTGATCCTCTCCTGCCATACCGCGACGGACTTCATCTTGTCGGATTGTTCCTTCTGCATGGCATCCGCTCTTCTGTAGAGGGGCAACGCCAGGAGGTTCATGACGATGCTCAGGACGATGATGGATATTCCCTCATTCCCCGATATCTTGTAGGACATGGAGAAGACGAACTCGAACAAAAGCTCGAGCGGACCGATGAATATCAGATATAGGCACCTCAGAAATTCCATAACATCTTATTATATCAAGTAAACGCGATATTTAAAATATTATAATAAAGAGGCGTCGCATTTTTTGACACTTAAGTCTCATAAGTGTATCTTCTATCTATCAAAACAAGGAAGAGAAACCATGGGAACTGCGTTGGGAAAGAAGAAGTTCGAGGAAAGACTGTCATCGCCGGCAGTCGTTTTTTCCGTTATAACTGTCCTCTTTCTCATTTCACGTATCATCATGTACGTCGTTTACTGCAGATATACGGGTAATTCCGGCTTCTCCTCCTTTGCCCTGGACATCAACGAGTGGGATTGCGGCTGGTACAAATGGTACATCTTAAACATCGCCGATGACCTGAACATCCTGGACGCCACACCGGCTACCACGGGTCAGGCCTGGTGGGCCTTCTTCCCCCTCTTCCCCTCCGTAACGGCCCTTTTCTGGAAGATCTTCGGGGGAGGAAACGAAGACAACGTTTTCTATATCGGACAAGCCCTTAACACCGTATTCTTCCTGATCGCCCAGTACTACGGCCACAGATACATCATGCTCACCAGGAAGTCCCTTTGGGCAGCCTATTCCTATGTGGCATTCATGTCCCTGGGACTTTACTCCTTCTACTTTTCCATAATCTACACGGAAGCACTTTTCCTTATGCTTTTGACCCTTTGCTTCTACTTCATGAAGCAGAAAAAGTATGTGCTCATGGGCATATCGGGAGCATTCCTCTCCGCCACCAGGAACGCCGGAATAATGTTCGTATTCGTTATCCTGACGGAGCTCATAACCGAGTATGTAAGAGAGGGGAACCACGGAGGGATATTTAAGAGCACAAAGGACTTTATCGTCACCAACCTTAAGAAACCGACCCTCATATTCGGAACATGCCTTGTTCCCATGGGATTCTTCCTCTACATGGCTCTTCTCTCCAATATAACGGGGGACGGTCTTGCTTTCCTGCACGTCCAGAGGGCCTGGGGAAAGAACACCGACGGCTTGATCGCAAACCTCAAGGATGCCTTCTACTACAGCTTCCCCCCGAGTTACCTGAGCCTGTCGGTACTTCTCATAATAGCCCTGATTATCATAACCTGCGCCAGACAGAAGAACTTCCCGGAGACGGTCTTCTCTGCGATAATCCTTTTGACCAGCGCATCCTCCAGCTTCGATTCCGTACCCAGATATGCCATCGGCTCCTTCACCTTTGTCCTGGCATTCTCGGATGAGTTCGCCAAATTCCGCCCGGTGACGAAGATCGTCATCGGAACCATCATATGTCTGTTCGAGATAACGCTTATCAAATACTGGTTTGCGTACAGCTCCTGGCTCGTGTAGAGGTGATACCATGAAGATACGCAACATCATCCTTTACATACTGTCGGCGATCCTCTTCCTGGGATACCTTCTGATCTTCTTCAGGGGGATCGATACCTCACGGGCAACGGATGCCTACAACCTCTTCTACGTCACCAGGGAGAGCAAGCACTACTTTACCCAGGGATACCTTAACGATAAGTATTGTACGGATATCCTTTTCGAGTACAAAGAAGACGGAAACTACATCAACCAGAGCGAAAAGGGCTGGGGCGATCCCGAGGAGAACGGCACCTGGATAATAGGAAACGAAGCCTCGGCATATATCGTGGTAAACGACACTTCAAAGGATTATCTTTTCACCGTCTATTCGAGGAAGGATAACGGTTACGACAACGAGCTTTATATCAACGGTGACTTCGCGGGAAAGCTGGTCTTCGAAGGGGGTTCCGCGGAGCTTCTGATCCCCGGTGAGATCCTCACCGAGGGCACCAATACCTTCACTTTCAAGACCGACGATTACGTCTATGCGGTGAACGAGGTCTATCCCGATTCCAAGGACGAGCGTCACCTTTACATGTTCGTGGAAAGCTTTATTCTAAGTTCCGTTCCGCAAGACGCCACTGCTTCCGGTACTTGAGGGGAGACGTATCGAAAAACCTCTTAAATATCTCGGACATGTAGGACGTTCCGTTGAACCCCGTGAGCTTTGCTATCTCATCCAGGGAAAGGTCTCCTGACCTCAGGTACTCAGCCACCTTCCTTGCCCGGAAGTGCATGACGTAGTTTACCGGAGTCTCCTGGAGATACTCCTTAAAGATCCTGTTGCAGAAGGACTTGCTTATGTTGGCACTGGAGGCGATATCCTCGAGGTTTATCGCCTCCCTGTATCCCGAATGAACGAAGTGCATCATGGTCTTGAGCAGCTTCTTCTTGCTGTCCGAGGAATCGTCCTTCTCCATGAAACCGTAGGCATTGCTCTGCTTTAAGATTATCTCCCATATGGAATATAAGGTCTTGGTGATGAGAAAGGGATCCCTTCTTATGTCGGGAAGGCTCTTCATCAATTTCATGATATCGGCGGCGTTCTCATTTATCTTATGGAATCTGATATAGGGCAGTTCCTCGTTTCCCGTAACGGGAACGACGGACCTCATCTCCACCGCGGGGGATGTGCTGATGATCCCGGGGTGGAAAACGAAGATTATATACCTTGCTATCTCCTCGGTCATGGCCATCAGATAGTGGATCTGATTGGAGTTGATGAAGATGGTATCCCCGGCCTTCAGGGTTATTATCTTACCGTTAACGGAATAGCCGAGGGTACCTTCGGTGACGGCGATCATCTCGATATCCTCGTGGTAATGGGGGACCCTTTCCCAGGTGACCTTGGGGAAGACCCATCCCTCGTAGATGTAGGAAGGGAATGCGGGATCATCGTAGTTTACTATCTCCGAACCGTCCTCTCTCTTGACGATCAAACCCATGACTTCACGTTTCATAACGATTTCTCTCCCCCTTTCCGATTTTTTATAACTATATTCCACTCAAGTAAAATATTGTTATAAATTTATCCGCAATTACCCGTATATCGCACCTTTCATAAACAATATACTTATATCAGAAACAAAAATCAAGCCAAGGAGACAGGAAAATGAGTAATGAAGTGATCCTTATGGAGGGTATATGCAAAGACTTCAAGGTCCTCAACAGGCACGAGGGTCTCAGGGGCAGCATCAGGGATCTGTTCTCAAGGGACTACAAGACCATAAGCGCCGTAAAGGACGTTTCCCTTAAGGTCGACAGGGGCGAGATCGTGGGATACCTGGGTCCCAACGGAGCAGGCAAATCCACCACCATAAAGATGATGACGGGAGTGCTGGAACCCACCTCGGGGACCATAACCGTAAACGGAAGGATCCCATATAAGGACAGGACTTCCAACTCCGAGAATATCGGTGTCGTCTTCGGTCAGAGGAGCCAGCTCTGGTGGTCCCTGCCCCTCATAGAATCCTTTAAGCTCCTCAAGGACATCTATATGGTGAAGGACAAGGACTATGAAGACATGCTGGAGCTCTACTCCTCCCTGGTGGACATAAGCCCCATCCTCCACAAGCCCGTCCGTCAGATGTCCCTGGGACAGAGGACCCTGAGCGACATCCTGGCGGCTTTCCTCCACAACCCCGCCATAGTCTTCCTGGATGAGCCCACGATCGGACTCGACGTATCCATGAAGAGCAAGATCCGGGATCTTATATCGGGACTTAACAAGGAGAAGAACACCACGGTCATCCTCACCACCCACGACATGGGGGACGTGGATGCGCTGTGTGAAAGGATAGTGATCATAGATAAGGGCAGCAAGATCTACGACAACGACATCGAGCACCTCAAGAGTTATTTCGGATCCTACCGCACCCTGAAGCTCAACTACGGCGGAGAGGAGTGGGAAGAGATCCTCATCGATGAGAGCAGATCCGACGTTATGGATGTAATAGCACAAAAACAGCAGGAGAAAAGGATCCGGGATATCAAGCTGGAAGAGATATCCACGGAGGAAGTCATCAAGAAGATATACGAGGGTGAAGAGAAATGAGCATCAAGAAACTGGCAGCATTGACGAGAGCCGGGATAATGGAATCCCTGCAGTTCCGGTTGGGCACCTTCGTTACCCTTCTCGGTAACCTGTTGTACCTGATCCTCGTCTATAATCTATGGAAGGCCATATATGCTTCCTCGGGAGTCACCGAGGTTAACGGCATGACCTTCTCCGACACCATGATCTATCTAATACTCGCAACGGCCATGTTCAATCTTCTTGAGATGTTCGTGGTTTGGGATATGAGCAGATCCATCCAGAGCGGAAAGATAATCCTGGATCTTCTGAAGCCCATGAGCTACAGGAAGTACATATTCTGGAGTTATTCGGGGAACCACGTTGTCATGTTCTTCCTGACCTTTATCCCCACCTTCCTGATCGTCTTCGTGATCACGAAGGGCGCGATACCCCTGGGACTCAACCTGCTCTACTTCATCATCTCAATGGTGCTGGCACTTCTGGTGAACTTCAACATGGAGATGATAGTGGCGACCCTCTGCCTCTACACGGAATCCACCTGGGGCATAAATATCGTCAAGGAGACCATCGTGCTTCTCCTTTCCGGAGCATCCATACCCCTGGCCTTCTTCCCGGACACCCTGGCAAGAGCCGTCAGGTTGATGCCCTTCAGGGCCGTGTACGATATTCCCCTCAAGGTCCTGCTTTGCAAGGACGGATCGGATACTTTGGCAGGGCTTGCGGGCTTTCTCGGGATCCAGCTCTTCTGGGTGATCCTGCTCTCGATCGCGGGCAACATCTTCTGGAATATTTCCGTGAAGAAGATAACGGTTAACGGAGGCTGACAAACATGGATAAAAAAAGAGGGCTTTCCTTCTATATCAGGATATACGGGAAGATCCTGGTGCAGGATCTCAAGAGCAAGATGAGTTACAGGGCCGACTTTATCATCTCCACCTTCGGAATGATAATGACGAACCTGGCGGGCTTCATCTCCTTCTACATCCTTTTCAGGAACTTCCCCACGGTAAACGGATGGGACTACTATCACATGTTGTTCCTCTACGCCTTTTCGCTTATCGCCTTAACGCCGGTACAGTGTTTTTTTGATAACAACTGGAACCTCCGTTTCATGGTCAACTCCGGGGATTTCATCAAGTACTGCTTCAGGCCGATAAACGTATTCTTCTACTTCATGTCGGAGGTCTTCGACATAAAGGGACTGGGACAGCTGGCCTTCGGTGTGGGCACGCTGATCTACGCCTGGAGACACATCGGTATAGCCGTGACGCTTCCCACCGTTATCAAGCTCATATTGTTCCTGTTCACCGCATCCCTCTTTATGATCGCCATCATGAATATCGCTGCAGCCACCTGCTTCTGGATCCAGAATTCCGGATATGTGATGGTCATAATGTTCAGGTTCAAGGATTACACCAAGTACCCCGCCAGCATCTTCTCCGGGATCTTCAAGGTGATCTTCACCTTTATCATCCCCATCGCCTTCGTGGCCTACTATCCCAGTCTCATGATACTGGAGCCCGGGAGCGCCCCGCTCCTGTCAAAGCTATCGCCCCTCATAGGCATATTCTTCTTCTATCTGAGCTATAAGTTCTGGATGCTGGGAGTAAAGAAATATGATTTCACGGGATCCTGAAAGGGATCCCGTTTTTCATTAAAGGATAGTTCCGCCGCCCAGGACCTCATCCCCGTCGTAGAGAACGCAGGCCTGACCGGGAGTGATCGCCCTTTGTGGAGTGTCGAATACGACTTCCACGTCGCCGTCCTCCCGTACCTTCGCCCTGCAGGGCTGCTCCTGTTGCCTGTATCTGACCTTTGCCGTACAGGTAACGGTCCCCTCGGGGGCAACTCCGCCGCACCAGTTGAAGTCCCCGGCCAGGAGCACGTCGGAATAAAGATCCCCCTCCCTGCCCAGGATCACCGTATTATTCACGGGATCCGTCGACAGCACGTAAAGGGGCTCCTCAGAGGCGATCCCCAGGCCCTTGCGCTGACCTCTGGTATAGCAGATGATACCCTTGTGACGGCCCAAAACGGTACCGTCCTTATATACAAAATCCCCCTCCGGGTATTCCTTACCCGTGAGGTTCCTGATCACGTCGTAGTATTTGCCCCGTGGAACAAAACAGATATCCTGGCTGTCAGGCTTGGAATAGTTGATGAATCCCTGTTCCTCGGCGATGCTGCGGGTCTCGTTCTTGCTCATCTCCCCCAGGGGGAATAACACATGGGAAAGCTGCTCCTGCGTCAGTGAATAAAGGACATAGCTCTGATCCTTGGAAGAGTCCTTCGCCTTTAAGAGGACGTTACGGCCGTCCCGGGATCCCACCCTGGCATAGTGCCCCGTTACTATCTTATCGCAGCCCAGTATCTTTGCCCTTTCAAAGAGCTTATCGAATTTCATGAAGCGGTTGCAGTCTATGCAGGGATTCGGCGTAAGACCGTTCTCATAGCAGAAAACGAACCTGTCGATCACCTTCTCCCGGAACCCCTCCTTGAAATTAAAGACATGATATTCCATGCCCAGCCTGAAGGCCACGCTCCTGGCATCCTCAATGTCATCCAGGGTACAGCAGGTGTTCTTCTCCACCACCATATCCCCCGGGTCGTCGTGGAGCTTCATGGTGCATCCGATACATTCAAACCCGGCCTTTTGGGTCAGATAGGCGGCAACACTGGAATCAACTCCGCCGCTCATGGCAATAAGCGCCTTCACTTCACCCTCCGGTCACGACTCATTGACGAGCTTGCCCGTCATGTGATCTATCGTAAGTTCAAGGCACTGCGCCCTGGGAAGTGCATGTTCCAGCTCATGGTCGATATATTCCCGGTCATCCGTAAACTTAAGGCAGATACCCTCGCCGATCTTCTTTGCCTTCTCCATATCGGTGACGAAGCTTATCCTTCCGAAGACCACGACACTTGTTATGTTAAGCGCCCACTCGCCCTCCTTGCGGAATCCCTCGTCGTATACACAGTAACTGACCTTATCGCAGTTCTTGAGGGCGTCGATCTTATGGCCCTCCTTGGCCCCGTGGAAATAGATCTTACCGTCGGATTCGCAATACCAGTGATCCATGGGGATACCGTAGGGGTACCCGTCCTCTCCCATCATGGAGAGCACTCCCCGGGGTTGGGACTTGAGGACCCTTATACACTCCTCTTCACTGACCTGCTGTCTGAACCGTCTCATCTTTCTGAACATATATCATCCTCGAAAAACTTTCTTATGGCATTATAAAGCTCCGTCGTCTTGCCGTTGAAGCAATGATCGGCGCCGTCTATGGTTACGAGCTCAGCATTATTATACATTTTTGCGGCCTTTACGGAATAGGATACGGGGACCGTCTCATCCATATCACCGTGGACAAGGAACACCCTTTTCCCGTATCTTTCGATCTCGTCCTCCACGTGTATGGTTTGGGCGACCCGCACATAATCCCCGGATATCTCCCAGCTGCCGGATCTTATGACGTCGGGAATATCGGATGGGTCGAATCGTGTCCCCAGTATCTCCCCCTGCCTTGCGATCTCCGGGATCATCCACGCCGGGGACAGGGGCAGTATCGCCTTGAGATCGCCGGAGCACATACCTCCCAGGAGCATGGTGAGAAGTCCTCCCTGGGAATGTCCGCAAAGGTAAAGGTCCTCCCCCCGGGAAGTCTCCTTGGCATATCTTATGACCGATAATCCGTTATTGACCCACTTATAAAGATTATGTTCCCGGAAGTCACCTCCGCTTTTGCCGTGACCGTACATCTCGGCGCGGAGCACCGCCACATTACTGTCCAGCATGGCATCCCGGGCGGCGAGGAGATGTTCCTCCTCCATGTGCCCGGTGAATCCGTGTATCAATATGCACAGGGGGCCGTTATCACGTCCCCGGGGTCTTTCCAGTTTGGCATGGAGCCTTATTCCGTCGCTATCTATATAAAACTCTTTCATGATCTTTTACCGTGATCAGCCAGGAAGCTGAATAAAACGGACAGTCCCACGGGTACGGCGATGGCGATCACCAGCGAAGGAACAGTACCTAAGTGGAATACATATGCCAGGAGCATGAACAAAAGCAGCGGCACCGCGATAAGGAAGGATATGATCCTGATTATCAGGGAGGGCACCTTCTCCAGATAGATGAGATAAGAGCATCCCGCCCAGAGCACCAGGAAGATAAGTATACAGGGGATAATATGAAGCCCCGCCTTCTCCTTCAAAAGGACCGCTGCGGCCAGGGGGATTATGATCCCCGTGAGGATCGTTAAGGGTATCTGTCTTTTTTTGGAAAGTTCGATATTCTCCTCGCACTTCCTTATCATCTCATCAGAATCCTTAAAGCCCTGTACCTTCCGGTATTCCTCCATGGCCTCCGGATACGTTCCGTTCTTGAACAGCTTCCCCGCCCTGGCATAGATCTTGAGCCTCTCGGCCCGGGTCTCCCCTTCGGAACACATCCTGATAAGGTCCGAAGAGATGGCTCCGGAATACTTCTGACATTCAGTACTTGCCAGCTGAAAGAGGATCTTCGCCTGCTCCGAATCCGTAACGGTGGGATCGGCATCCAGGATATCGTTGGCCCTCTTGATATTGGAGATAGCCTTGGAATACTTATCAAAATCAGGGACCATGTCCTCTATCGTCCACTTGTGGCCGCAGTGATCGCACATGCAGGAGCCGGCAAGCGGGTCGTAGACTATGGTCCCGTCACAGTTATTACACTTAAATCGTATGGTCGTCTCAGGCTGATCGGACATCTGTCACCCTCCGGTTGATTAGTCCCGTCTATCTTAACATACCAACGATCCATTCGGGATCAGGAGGAGTCATTTCTTTGTAAAGAGCCATCTCCTCCATTATCCCCTGTACCGAGGCCCAGAAGCATCTGGACATGGTGACGGGGTCCCCTTCATGAAATATCTTTGCCTTCTGTCCCTCCGAGATCATCTTGGCCGTATAATCCACCGTATCCACTGAGGAGGCGATGTTTCTGGCCTCCTCTGGCATTCCGGGACGCCTGGCCTGTCCCATGAGAACAAACATATTAAACACCCAGGGACTATCATCGGCGAAGGCGAACAGCTGCTCCAGGAACTTGACCAGGTATATGTCCGGGGGGACTCCCTCCGGCATATTGACCGACCTGGTCCCCGCGGCGCCCATCTTAACGAGCTCCCGAAGGAGCACCTCCTTCGATTCGAAATAGTGGAACAGCAGACCTACGCTCATGGGCACAGCCTGGGCTATATCAGTGATCTTGGTGTCGTAGTAGCCCTTTCTGACGAACAGTTCCAGAGCCGTCATCAGTATCTTGTTTTTCTTTTCTTCCTTCTGTTCTTTCCTCGTCATAGGGTCTGCCTCAGATCTCGATGTCCCTCTTCTCGCCCTTAAGGATCCTCTGTACCGCAAACTTTCCGCTTGCAACGGCAACGGGGAGTCCTCCGGGGGAATTGGTCCACTGGCCTGCAAGATAAAGGTTGTCTATACCCTTCAACTTGCCCTTCATCTTTATCTGCTTACCGGAGGGTGTCGTAACGAAGCTCATGTAGCTACCGTGATATGCGTTGCAATATCTCTCGTACGTGAGCGGCGTCCAGGCATCGATGAACTCCATGTCGCCCGTAAGCTCGGGGAATGCCTTAACGATCCTCTTCTCCACCTCAAGGGTAAGCTCTTCCTTTATTTTATCGTATTCTTCACGGGAAAGGGCCTTCCAGAAAAGAAAATCCTCATCGGTCTGGGTAATACATGTCTGGATGACCTGCTTTCCGTCCTTTACGAATATGGGATCGTAGCCGTAGGACTTGACATACATCCTGTCAAAGCTCCTTGAACCCACCTTGATGGGATCGATGTCGATGAAGATCGTCTCGCCGCGGCTGAACTTCTCGCTGACGGCAAAGGCCACCTGGAATCCGCTGGTGGCGGGGTAGTTCGCAGGAGCATCGTATGCCTCCTTTATCTCCTTGGGCATATACTTCTCGGGAAGGAGCTTATGGAACAGAGGGTGCACGTCGATGGCAGTGATAACGTAATCGGCGGGAACGAATTCTCCTCCTGCAAGTCTTATTCCCGTGGCCGTCTTCTTCTCCAGGACGATCTCGTCGATGGAGGAGTTATAGAAGATCTTTCCGCCGAGCTCCTTGAACTTGCGCTCCATGCGGAGGGACATCTGAAGGGATGCTCCCATGGGGATGTTACCGTTGCCGTCTGCCATGGTGGCGTAGGACACCAGGAAGGAATAGGCACAGTAGGACTTGGGAAGGTAATCGCACATGAGCTTCTGAAGCAGAGGGGATCTGAACCTCTTGCTGTATTCCTCGAGGGAGATCTTACCGAACTCCTTCATTACCTTGGGGAAGTCCGCCATGTTCTTTCCCATGGAGATGTAATCCTTGACCTTCCACATTTCCATGGGCTTATTAGCGGGGAAAAGGCACTGCTTGGAATACTCCACATACTCTATGAACTTATGTATCTCCTCCTCATCCTCGGGGGCCGCCTCGATGAGTTCCCTCTCGGTCCTTTCAAGATCGTTCCAAAGGGTTACGCTCTTACCCTCATAGGTGGATGTATAGAAGGAATCTATCTTTGCATATTCCATATCGTCGGAGAGGGCACCCACCGTCTTCCATACATCGTAAAGCTCGGTGCCCTTCCTTGTTCCCGTCAGCCAGTGAATGCAGTTATCGATGTGATAACCCTTTCTGTTCCAGCCGATGCACTCGCCTCCGGGGATGGCGTTCTTCTCGTAGATCGTCGCCTCATATCCTGCCTTAAGGGCATATATACCTGCTGAAAGACCTGCTATACCGCCTCCGATGATCACTACTCTCTTATCCATGTTTGTTGCTCCTTTTTGAATTTTGATTCATTGAATGTAAATTCAATATACACCCGCAAAATCCATTTGTCAACAATTCGTTGAATTTTTATTCAACTTTTTCACGGCCGAAAAAAAAGACCGGAGATGCGCTCCCCGGCCTCTTATAATTCTGATCTGTTATTCTCTCTTGCAATAGATCCCGATGGCTCTGTCTACGAATTCCGCGGTACCCTCTCCCCCGTACTCGTCGATATTCCGTGTGAAGTCTCCGCCTCCGGAGTACATCCTCCCCAATCCGTCCAGGATCTTATCGGTACAGGTATACATATTCTCCGTGATGAAGTCTTGGATCCTCCTGACAAGATCCTGGGCCTCGGGACATCCGGGATCCTTATCCTTTATTGAGCCCGCCTCCTTGAACAAGAGCATGAAACGGTCCGCCATAAGTTCATTCTCTTCCCGGGTCCTGTTCCCCGTCTTCTCCATCATCTCCTTATACTGGGGAGTCTTGGAGTAAAGTTCCTTTGCCGCAGCGGAATACTCATCCAGCTTACTTCTGTCGAAGGCCTTAAAATCCAGATTGTTTGTTCCCATAAGCTTGATCCCCATGGCGAAGTTCATCAGGTTTTCTATATGTTCCTTCTTGAGCCTCAAGAGCTCTATCTGCTGTTCTAAGGCTTTATTCCTGTCGAAGTCCGGACTGTTTATGATCTCCTTGATGTCCTTTAACGGGAACTCCAGTTCCCGGAACAGGAGGATGTGCTGAAGGCGGATAAGATCCGAAGTATCGTAGAGCCTGTATCCGGCTTCACTCTTTCCTCCGGGATGCAAAAGACCGATATTGTCATAGTATTGGAGCGTGCGGATACTTACCCCCGCAAGTTTGCTCACCTCGTGTACTGTCATCATACACCTTAAAGATCAAAGAGATCTACGCTGTCGTTAAGCCTGTAGATCTTGACACGGCTGCCGGGGGCAAGCTCAGACTTTGTGCCTCCGATGAAGCTCAGATCCTGATCCTCTAAACCCTTCACCTTGTAGCCCTTATCCGTCTTGGTGAGTATCTCACCCACATAGAAGTCGCAGTCGTCCTTCCTTATCGCCTTGGAAACGGCAAAGATATTATATACGGAATAGAAAGGAAGTATGAGAAGGAATATATATAGGATGATCATCTTGATGCTGTAAACGATGATATGAACAAACGCAACGAGCAAAGCCACTATTCCGATGGCAATCGCCAGGACTACGACGGATCCGATAAGGAGTGCAAGGGCGCCTTTTCTGCTCGAATTAAAGAGCTTCTTCTTATCCTTGTCATCCACCGTTATCCTGCTGATATATCCTGCTTCCTCAGCCTCGTGTAATGCCCATTTGATATCCCGTGCCATGTTCTATCCTCCGTTTCCATATAGCTTTAGTCACTATACCAATCGTACACCTTGAGGTCAAATGATATATCTCCGGCGCCGTCTGATAAGCTACCAGTTCTTCTTCTCCTGCGGGGCCTTTGAAAGATCGGAAAGGAGTCCCTTAAGTACCGGGTTTTCCACCGGACGGTTCACGTCAACAGCCATAATAACCCTCCGCGAAGGGGCCGGGTATCACCTTACCTGTCCTCTTATTTCCGTTGTAGTCGGTATCGAATACAATGGTGCTTCCGTCGGGATCCTCAAACCTCTGTTCCGGTTCGAAGGCCTTGCCCAGGGTGTCGGAGTCTATGAGATCGCAGGAAGCATCCTTTATGTAGTCGTAAAGATCCGTCTTAAGGACAAACTTTCCGTCCCGCTCCTCCACGTCGATATCGACCTTTGCGCCGTCATCGACGATACATCCCTTCTCGTTCTTCCAAGGCTTGGCGCCTCCGAGATACAGGTTGCCCTCGGACCATACGGGAAGGGGGCTGAAATGGCCCACGGCAAGTTTTTGCATATCAGGGACATCGGAATCCATATCGAACATGGAGATCCATTCGTCGTAGGTCGGATAGTCGTCCCAGACCCGGGTCCCCGTCTCCCTGTTCTCAGGCCAGAACTCCCCCTCCTTGCTGTCGCTTTGTACGACATAGGGATCTGAGGGCCACTTCTGAAGGAAGATATTATTGTAGAATCTGTTATCGCCGTGAAGTATGGTTACGAATCCCATAACCTCGGTCCTGTGGGGGATGTGGTAGGGCGTGTAGCGCTGGCGAAGCTTTCCGTCCACGATGGAATCGGTTCCCTCGCCCACACTCGTGAAGCTTCCGCAGATAAGGTTATGCACCATGGC
>DNAE01000071.1 GCA_003543635.1 Clostridiales bacterium
GCTGATGCTATGATCGCACAGGGCTGCATCTGATCAGATAACAAAAGAACTTCTGAGAGCCGTCTGCGGACGGCTCTCTTTTTTTGCTTCAAACCGTGTTTAATGTGATAATCTAGGTATATAAACCATCGGAAGGTGCGATCTATGAATAATATTGTTGATATCATCCTGGACAAGAGATACGGCCGTGAGCTCAGCAGTGAGCAGATTGATTTCTTTGTTAAGGGCGTTACCGACGGAAGCATCCCCGATTATCAGATATCGGCCCTGCTGATGGCCATCGTTCTAAACGGCATGACCGACAGGGAGACGACGGATCTAACCATGAAGATGGCCTATTCCGGTCATGTTAACGATCTTTCCTATATTGACGGTATTGCGGTGGATAAGCACAGCACCGGAGGCGTGGGAGATAAGATCACTCCCATAGTTATGCCCCTTTGCGCATCCTTCGGTGTTCAGATAGCAAAGCTTTCCGGAAGGGGCCTGGGTTTTACCGGCGGTACGGTTGATAAGTTCAAATCCATAAGCGGATTCGAGTGTCAGATAGACGTTAATGAGTTTCCCGAATTGATCAAGAAGTGCGGCATGGTCATATCAAGCCAGACTCCGGATCTTGCCCCTGCGGACAGGATCTTGTATCAGCTCCGTGATGTTACGGGAACCGTTGATTCCATACCCCTTATAGCTTCGAGCATCATGAGCAAGAAGATCGCGGGGGGAGCATCCGCCATAGTACTTGACGTCACCTGCGGAAGCGGTGCGTTCATGAAGGATATAGAACACGCCAGGATGCTCTCGGAAGCCATGATAAGGATCGGCGAGAATGCGGGCAGGAAGACCGTGGCCTTCATAACCGATATGGATCAGCCCCTGGGAAGGACCTGCGGTAATGTTCTCGAGATGAGGGAAGTCTTTGATACCTTAAGGGGCAAGGGTTCTCCCGATGTTGTTGAAGTAGCTTGTAATATCGCAGCCAAGATGGTGGAACTCGGGGGCAAAGGCGAAGGCAGGACCTTTGAGGAACTGGTGGAGGAGTGCAGGAAAAGGCTGGAAGACAACACGGCCCTCACAAAGTTCTACGAACTCCTGCTGTCCCAGGGCGGCAGCATAAGGGAGAACGGCGTTCCCGATTACAGGGAGGAGTCCTTCGAGGTGATAAGGATCCCTTCACCCGAGGAGGGATATATCTCAAAGATCAGGGCGGACATCATGGGCCATGCGTCGGTACTCCTCGGTGCCGGAAGGTTAAAGAAGGGCGATAAGCTGGACTACGGTGCCGGACTTTGCTTCTACGCTAAGGTGGGTGATCACGTCCATAAGGGGGATCTTCTGTGTTCCCTTTGCAGAGGCGCATCAAGGCAGATAGACGACGATAAGCTCTACGACATAATGGATCTGGTCCTCGGAGCATATCAATTCTCCCCGGAGCCCGTTGAACGTAACAAGGCTGTAATTGACATGATCGGATAAAAAATATATACTACGAACAAATGTTTTATGGTTGAAAGGTTGATATATGGCGGAGGCTTCAAGAAAGATTTATATCGGTATAGATCCCGGATATGCCATCACGGGTTACGGGATAATAGCTAAGACCGGTAACAGACTTGAAGTCATCGACTACGGAGTAATAACCACCAAGGCAGGGACAGAATTTCCCCAGAGGCTTCTTACGATCAATGAGAAGACTAAGTATCTTCTGGAGACCTATAAGCCAGATTATATGTCCATCGAGGAATTGTTCCTCTCCAACAACCGCACCACTGCCATGGGTTCTGCCCATGCAAGGGGCGTGGTGCTTCTTGAGGCCGCAAGAGCGGGGATACCCGTATATGAATTTACCCCCGGGCAGGTAAAGCTAGCCATCACGGGGTACGGTAAGGCCGATAAGAACCAGGTGATCAAGATGGTCATGTCCCTTTTGGGTATCAGGGAGACCATCAAACCCGATGACGCTGCGGATGCCCTTGCCATTGCCATATGTCTTGCCAATACGGGGATCGGATTTGCGGAAAAGGCCGTTTCCGGTTACCAGTACGGCAGGTACGGATACAGTAAGAGAAACGGATTCATGTAATACGGAGGGATCATGTATTCATATATCAAAGGATCATTAGTCAAGAGAAACGACGATACAATAGTTATCGACAACAACGATATCGGTTATGAGATCAACTGTCCCTTCTCGGTATCCTCCAAGATGGGGGATCTGGGAAACAAGGTGACGGTGTGGCTTTATCAGAGCGTAAAGGAAGATGATATCTCCCTTTACGGATTCATAAGTCCCGAGCAGAAGGATATGTTCATGCTCCTTATCAATAACGTTAAGGGAGTCGGCCCCAAGGTTGCACATTCCATATGCTCACAGATCGAGCCAGACAGTTTTGCCCTTGCAGTATTAAGCTCCGATGTGGGAATGTTAACGGGTGTTAAGGGTCTGGGTAAGAAGGGCGCCGAGAGGATAATACTCGAGCTCAAGGATAAGTTTAAATCAGCCCCGGAGAAAGGCGCTTCCCCCGTTTCCGTATCCGGAAGCAGTGTTACCGCCGATGCGGTGGATGCACTTATCTGTCTCGGATATAAGCAGTCGGATGCGGCTTCCGCAGTCAACCTTTCCTTTGAAGAGGGCATGGAGCTTCAGGAAGTCATCAGAAGATCCCTTAGAAGTCTTGCGAGGTAACAGATGTTTTTTGACGATAACAACGGCTTTGAAGATGAAGAACGCATAATCGGACGTCAGAAGCAGTTTGACGACCGTGACGAGAAGAGCCTCAGGCCGGTCAAGCTTGAGGACTACAGCGGCCAGTCCAAGGTCAAAGAGAATATCAGTATCTTCATTGAAGGTGCCAAGAAAAGGGGAGAGGCACTGGATCATGTGCTCCTCTATGGTCCTCCCGGACTCGGTAAGACCACCCTCGCGGGCATCATTGCCGCAGAGATGGGTGTGGGCATGCATATAACCACCGGACCTTCCATTGAGAAGGCCGGAGACCTTGCCGCTATACTTACCAATCTCAATGAGAACG
>DNAE01000223.1:0-2484 GCA_003543635.1 Clostridiales bacterium
AGGATACGTGCCTCCAATTCAGAATACTTGTTATCGGGACGGAGCATGTAAAGGATATTCTCCGCCGTGGAGAGAGTGGGCTGGGGCCTGTGGATTATAAGGCTGCCCCTGTCGTTATAGTATCTCTTTGCCTGGTAGCTGTGTACGGCCAGCATGGGGAAGATGGCAATGAGCTCCAGAGACTGCCTCAAAACATTGGGGATGGAGATATCATTGGCATTGGTGTCGTAGGCATAGAGGTTTAAGATACCCCTTGAGATGTTATTCATGAGATCGTCGCTGGGCTTCTTCATGATAACGTCCCTTACAAAGTTCTTGGGAAGGGAATTCCTATAGCCCGTGAGGATACTCATGAACTCGTGGAGATCGGCCTCAGAGGGGAGCTTTCCGAACAGGAGGAGATAGGATGCCTCCTCGAATCCGTTGAACCTTCCTTCAGATATAAATCCGTTAACGATATCCTTAACGTTGATACCTCTGTAGTAGAGCTCGCCGTCGCAGGGGACCGACTTGCCGTCCACCATCTTGTTGCTGACGATCTCGGATATCTGGGTGAGACCCGTGAGGACACCCTTACCGTTTATGTCGCGGAGTCCCCTTTTTACATCATATTTGGTATATAATTCAGGATCGATCCTGTTCTCGGTACATAAAAGAGCGAGTCTTTCGATTTCAGGGGTAATCTTAGAGAATTTGTTTGGAACTGCCATATTATTACTCCTTTCAAAATTCAAAACACTGTAATATGATATCATATTTTTGTAATTATGAAAAAATACCGAATAATCAGGTTCCCGATCGTGTCTTATTATCAGATGCAGTAACAAGGAGGCATAATATGACAGAAAAAGAACTCGAGAAACTCTATACGGAATCGTACCGCAACGTTTACTTTACGGCGATCTCCCTCCTCAAGAACAAAGAGGAGGCCGAGGATGTTACCCAGGATACTTTCATCACGGCTTTTGAATCCTATGATTCCCTTAAGGACAAGAATAAGGCGAATGCCTGGATCAAGAAGATTGCGGCCAATAAGTGTCTTAATATCCTCTCAAGAAGGCGTACGTTTAATAGCGAGGATGAGTTTTTTGAGAACATCGAGGCAGTCCCGGAGGATTTCCTCCCGGAATCCTTGGTGGAATCCCATGAGAAGCGGGCGATCTTAATGAATATCATCGACGATGTCCTTTCCGAGGATCTCAAGATGACGGTCCTTTTGTTCTATTTTAACGAGATGTCCACCGCGGAGATCGCAAACGAGCTCGGTATACCCCAGGGGACAGTTCTTTCACGTCTCAACTATGCCAAGAAAAAGATCAAGAAGGGAGTTGAGGATTATGAGAAGAAGAATAAGGATAAGCTGTTCGGCGTGGGCGTACCGTTCCTGACATCGCTGTTTAACAAGGAGGCAGAAAGCCTGCCCATAAGACCCATGTCTCCGGCCCTCGGTAAGATCGCTGCATCCAAGGCTTCAGCAACAAAAGCCGCCGCAGGTGCCGTCAAGACAGCCGCAGCAAAGGGCGGGACCTTCGCTGCCGGAAAGGTCATTATCGCTGTAGCTTCCATGGCTGCCATCGTCGGAGGAGGCGTTCTCCTGCATAACGTTTTAAACGGAGATAATGACTCACATTCAAGTTTGATCGTAGAGACTGTTTCAGAAAACCCGGATCTTTCAGTTACTTCCGAAGTCTCCGGAGTAACTTCTCAGGAAGAAACGTCAGTAGGCACCCCGGAGACTTCAGTGACTCCTGCCGTTACTACTCCCGTAACGGGACCATATACGGCATACTCCTATAAGACGGACGGGGATCAGGAGCCTTATCTCAATATCATCCGCAAATACGATGAGAACGGCTACTTGGTGTGTGAGGAGTACTATGACCGTTCCGGAGAGTATATGCACGGAACCCCCCTTATTGTTTACAATGAGGAGGGCGGTATACTGGAGATCTATTTCACTGATTATGACGGAAATTCTTATCTTATGCAGACCAATGATTACGATATGGTCGGCGATGAATCGGAGATCATTCGCATGAACAATTTTAATCCGGACGGATCTTCGAATGGATATGAGCTTTTGGAGTACAACGATCAGGGAATGCTCATCAGGAAAGATGATTACGACGAGAATGATACATTGGAATCCTACTGGGAGTATGTGTACGACGAAGACGGAAACTGCACTTCCACGGAATATACCCCGGAAGGTACGCCAACAGGATCTTACAACGTAAGGAACAGCGACGGGGATCTTATAAGCGATTATATTTCTTACGGAGAACGCGGTATCTCGGGAAGTGAACGTACACGCGATGCCAACGGCAATGTCCTTAGGATCGATCACTATCATGACGGCGAGCTTACAGGATATGCGGAGTATTCCTATAACGATCAGGGAATGTTGTCCTGCTACGTCTCCTATAACGCAGACGGAACGGAAAGCTCCAGGATGGATGTGACCTACGAGTTCGGAAGTTGATC
>DNAE01000223.1:2574-3746 GCA_003543635.1 Clostridiales bacterium
ATGGCGGCGAGTTTCTTTTTCCTCTTTTTTATCATCACTTTTACGATGATCAATACGATCAAGAAGATAAGTGACGCGAAGATCAGGAAAAGAATGATGTGGGGAAGAGCAGATGCGATATTGAGGATCAGGCATTTAGCGCCTTCCTTGATATCGTTGACGCTTTCTTTAAAGTTCTCCGTAAGCTTCTCTCCGAAAGTCTGTGTCCTTGTTTCGATCACGGGAGTCTCCACGATCACTTCTGATGCATAGAGATAAAGGGTGCTGTAGGTCACCTGATTATCGATTGTCCTGACAGAGGACTCGTAGTACTCGATCTCGTATCTGATATTTGAGAGTTCGTCCTGAAGAACGATTATGGTCTCGAGTTCCGTGGCCTCTTGAAGCATCTCCAGGAGTGCATCCTGCTCGGCTCTCAGTGCTTCCAGATGGCTTTCCATATCAACGTAATCAAGGGTCACGTCCTCTGATGACTCGCTTGTGGAAACAACAGTGCCCATTCCGTTAAGGGAAGCGATCATCTGATCCAATTTCTCACTCGGGACCCTTATGGTGTAAGAGGCATTGCGGTAGTCTTCGTTTACTCCGGTGCCGTTGATGCTGAGTGTCTCGAAGTAACCGCCGTATTCCACTACCTTGTCCCTTACAAGGGAATTCATCTCGTCAAAGTTCTCCGTTTCAAAGGACATGGTAACGGTCCTGATTATCTTGTTGTCGGTGCCCTGATACTGCTTGTCTGAAACTGTATTATCGATACCTGCGGAATAGGACAGATCTTCCGTGTAAAGGTTGGTACCGTACTCGGTATATTCTTCGCCCGCCGCTTCAACTGCCATCTCGTACTCGGGGTCGCCTCCCCGGTCGCTTGATGAGCTCCTGCTCCTGTTACTGTCATGAGAAGCCTTTCCGAGGACAGCAGTCACCGGGAGTAATATCATGGTTCCCAAGCTTAAGACTGCTACTGCCGCTATCATTATCTTTGTTGATCTTTTCATTGTTTTTACCTCCTGTACCTATAAAGACGCGAATAAGACCGGGAGGTTGCGGCTTATAATTAATTTTGATAAAATTTCATTGTTTTTTAACAAGAAAGGTGAGAGTGTTATGAGTTCGTCTACTATTACTATCCTTATTACCATCATTTTATATCTTATTATGATGGTCGCCATCGG
>DNAE01000213.1 GCA_003543635.1 Clostridiales bacterium
TATGTCCGAGTGGACGGGTCTTATCAACAACGCCTACGCGGGGACGGATCCCGATCATCTCCGGATCCTCGTGAGCCACCGTCCCGAGAGGACGGAGGTCTACGAGAACTACGGATACGATCTGATATTATGCGGCCACGCCCATGCGGGACAGATCAGGATCCCCTTCTTAAACAGGGGAGTCTTCGCCCCGAACCAGGGCTTCATGGCTGAATATGTTAACGGGGTATACGAGCTTTCCGGAGGTCAGATCATGGCCGTGAGCCGGGGCCTTGCCAGGGAGAGCACGCCTCTTCCCAGGTATTTCAACCATCCGGAACTTCTCATCATCGACATAACCTGAGGATCAGACCTCGTTATAGCTTCCCAGGAAGGTGAAGGCTGCGGGCTCGCTGTCCAGCTGGCAAAGGAGGTTTACGAAGGCCTCCGAGTATACGGACGCGGCCACATCCAGATAGAACATGAATTCGAAATCCCTGCCGGGAATGGGGCGGGATTCGATCTTTGTGAGATTGAGTCCCAGGGAGGAGAAACGGGAGAGGGTATCGGAAAGGGAACCCGGGGTGTGGTCCAGGGCCAGCATGATGGAGGCCTTGTCGGCTCCGGGGTAGATCTCCATGTCCTTGGAGATGAGGATGAACCTGGTGTAGTTGTGATCGCTGTTCTGGATATCGTCCCTTAAGACATCCAGGGAGTAGAGGAGGGAACAGTCGGGGGAAGAGATCGCGGCGATGTCGTTCCTGTCGGAATCGGCCACGGTCTGGGCTGCGATGGCGGTGTTCTCCACCACGGTCACCTTGATGTTCTTGTTGTCCTTGAGGAACTTGGAGCACTGGCCCAGGGCCTGCTCGTGGGAAACTATCTCCTTAATGTCCTCGAACTTCGTGCCCCTCTTTGCCAGGAGACGGTGGCTGATCTGAAGCTTAAGGGATCTTACGATATGGAACCTGTGGCTCCTCATGAGGTCGTAGACATTAGTTACGGAACCGTAGGAGCTGTTCTCGATGGGGAGGATGCCGTACTTGCAGAAGCCCGATTCCACAGCCTGGAATACGCCGTCGAAGGTCCTGAAATACATGATGTCGGCTCCGGTGAAGAGCTTGTCGCAGGCGATCTGGGAATATGCTCCCTCGATGCCCTGGCAGGCCACCAGTGCGCTCCTGGGGAATTCCTTCCCCGTGGACTCCAAGGCCGCTTCGATGTCGGCTCTTATCTTGGAGTCCTTTACGGATTCGCTTGCCGTGTAAGATCTGGAAAGATTGAATACCTGGCGGAAGAAAGTCCTCTTTATGCTCTCCATGTTAATGTCACTGTCCTGAAGATCGTTCATGAAGGCTCGCTCGTACTTCCTTGAGGCGAGGGCCGCTTCGCTGACCGTCATGTCCTTCTGGGTCTCCAGTGTGAGCTTGAGCCTCTCCTCCATAAGAGCTTTGAGCTCGCCGTCGATCTTTCTGATCTGGTCTTCCTTTTTCATCTGTTTTCTCCTTTTCCCCCGTAAAAAAAGCTCCGAAGGCGTCTGCCATCGAAGCTTGTTACGGTTTCTTTATCGATCTATCCGCGTTACTTTCCGGCAGAGCCCATTGGCCTCGTTTCCCTAAAGAAAAATCCGAAGCTTGTAAAAAGATCATTGCCGTTAAAAAGTACGTGTTTCATGTGAGTGATTATAAACCTTTGCATTTTCCTTCGCAATGCCATTTTTTTGCTCTTGAATTTTACCGTGTTATCTTTCACAATCTAATTAATATTAAATAAAGGGGACATGATATGCATTACACTTTTAACCCCAGGGGCGTCTGCTCCGTAAGGATAGATTTTGAGATAAACGATGACACCATAACGGATGTCTCATTCACGGGAGGTTGCAACGGAAACCTCAAGGCGATATCCAAGCTCGTCAACGGCATGAAAGTGGACGACATCGAGCGTATCCTCAAGGGGAATACCTGCGGCATGAGGAACACCTCCTGTGCCGATCAGTTCGCCATAGCGGTAAGGGAAGCTTCAGATAAGATAAGGAGCTGATACCATGGCTGATACCATCAAGTGTCCCAACTGTTCAGCCAACCTGAGATTTGATGCCGATTCCCAAAAACTTATCTGCGATTTCTGCGGAGGAGTATTCCTGCCCTCTGACATCAAGGAGGATCTTGAGGAGACAAAGGATGAGGCCGAAAGCGAGGGACTTCATGAATTTGTTTGTAATGCGTGCGGTGCCAGGGTGGTCACCGATGAGAACACCAGTGCATCCTTCTGCGCCTTCTGCGGATCCCCCGCCCTCATAGGTCAGAGGCTGACCAATGAATTCCGTCCCAGATACATCATTCCCTTTAAGTACGGCCGCGAGAAGGCCGTGGATAAGTTCTTCGAGTGGTGTAAGGGAGGAAGATATACCCCCATGGGATTCATCTCCGATAAGAACGTGGAGAAGCTGACGGGACTATACGTTCCCTTCTGGCTCTTCAATGTGGATGAGCGTATGGATATCAAGGGTAAGGGCATCACGGTGAACTCCACCAACCTCGGTACCCGTACCAGGACGGTCACCTCCTACTACGATCTGGTAAGGAGCGGCCTATACTCCTGGAGGAAGATCCCCCTGGACGGTGAGACGAAGATCGACGATGATCTCATGGAGGCCATCGAGCCCTTCGAATATGGCGAACTCATCGACTACGATTTCAAATATCTCCCGGGCTTCTTTGCCGATACCTACGACCTGGACGATAAGAAGCTTCATCCCAGGATCATTAACAGGACAAAGGGCTATCTTAAGGAGGAGTTCGATCTCACGGTCAAGAAGTTCGACCGGGTCTATGAACTCAAGGATACTTCCAAGTTCGAGAAGATCGAGGCCGAGCTGGCCCTCCTTCCCGTGTGGTTCCTGAGCTACAGGTATCTCGGAAAGACATATAACTTCGCCATGAACGGACAGACCGGTGAGGTCGCCGGAAAGGCTCCCGTGAGCGTGGTCAAGCGCTTTATCCTCTTCTTCCTTATCCTGGCTGTTCTGGCAGTCGTAACGAAGATCATAGTGGGACTTATGCTGGGAGGATACGTGGGATGAGAAAAAAGAGTATCTGGAGCGAGTTTACTTTGCTGTCCGGGGGCATGCTCGCGGGCATACTGGCGGTCATAGCCCTGTGCACCGGGCTTTACTTCTACATGATCCGGGTCCCGAAGAAGGTCATCAAGCTGGATGATTCCGCCAAGATCTTCTCCTCCGAGGAGGAAAAGGAACTTAAGGATGTCATGGAGGATATCAGGGACAAAAAGCATATCAACGTCGTCATAGTAACGACGGACGACAAGGGCAGAGGCTACGGGAACTCGGACGAAGACTGCGCACGTTTTGCGGGGGACTACTACCGTTCCCACGCCATAACGAGCAATTTCCGGGACAATTCCGGTATCTGCATCCTGGTGGATCTCACCTGTGATT
>DNAE01000052.1 GCA_003543635.1 Clostridiales bacterium
AATGAGCTGATGATCGGGCAGAAGGGGAGAGGATATAGAAAGGGGATGCCCCCAAGTGAATCAAATCACTTTTGAGACATCCCCTTCTTTATATCCGTGATCGCTTATCCGAGGATCTTCTCCATGTTAGCCTGGATCTGCTCGAAGGTACCGGGCATACTGTCAAGGTATGCGGTGTGGATCTCGAGATCCGTGGCATCGGGGAATTCCTGTCTGATGTATTCCATGGTCATTCCCGTGTTGAGGAATCCGACTCCGTACTTTACGGCATAGCAGGGATCACTCATGAGGAGGTTGTACATGTACTCGATATCCGAAGCGGTTACCGGGAATCCGACAAGATCGGAATAGTACTGTGCACAGTAGTCTATGTCCCATCCCTCGTAGTTGATTCCGATATCGAATCTTGCCATAAGGATAACGTTCATCTCGTTCTCGACCATGATGAGGTCACGGGCAACGGACTCGTCTGCAAAATACTTGAAGGAATAGTTCTCCACGTATGTTGCCCAACCCTCTGTATAACCGGAGGAATCGAACAGATACATGTAGGGATGCTCACAAACGCTCCTGTGGTATACGGACTGGAACATGTGTCCGGGATAACCCTCGTGGGCACAGGTGATACCGAAGTCGCCGTCCACGTTGGAGTTATTGGTGATGATCATGTTGTCCGTATATGTATCCAGGTGATAACCGAGGAAGGCCGCGGGGCTGAAGCTGTCCTCGAAGACCTCGGGAACGTCCATAAGGAAGTAATCGTGTTCGGGAAGTTCGGGGAAGTCAGCGAGGACCTCCGTGCTCAGGTAGTTGAGGTTATCCTCTGTACTGCCCTGGGAATAGGTGTGGTCAAGATACTCGTCGATCCATGTATAGTCGTTGGAGTTCTGGGCATCGGCGATGACACCCGTGATGTAATCCAGATAAGCATCGAGTTCAGCTGTGGACTGCTCGATGGTCTTGGAGCTGTTTGCCTGATCCTGGAAGATGTATGCGAAGTAAGCATCACCGCCCTCGAAGAAGCATACGCCCTGATCTGTTCCGTTGTAGTCCTTAAGGTCACGCATCCTCTCGGCACACTCCTCGAACTCGGGGAATACGTAATCGTGCATTGCATCAGAATGCTCCTGGATCAGTCTCTCTCTGTCCGCATCGGAAAGACCCGGGATCTCGTCGAGCCTCTCCTCGAAGGTGTCGTAAAGGAAGCAGTCGTCCTCCTGGGCCACAAGGGCATCGAAGGTCGCCGCGATCTCTTCGTAGACATTTGCAGAGGAAGCGTAGCCGTAAGCTGCCCTCTTCTCCTCGAAGGTGCAGATCTCATCGTAGTATCTGTCCACATCGATAAGGAGCTCGATATAGTTCTCGGCATCCTCAACGGAATCGAAGTCGATTACCGTGAGAAGGAAGAAGATATCGTTCTGGGGACCCGTAAGGGGATTCAGGATGGACTCATAGTAAGAGAAAGCCGTATATTCCATTCCGTAAAGGGAATACTCGAAATCGTATGTGATCTTGTCGTAGAAGATACGGTCCTGATCGTCCAGGGATTCATAGTCGATGGTATAGAGCTGGTCGAGCTTCTCCTGCATGAATGCACGGGTCTCGTCCTCACTGTCGCTCTCCACCGTACCCCAGGATACTTCGGATGTGTCTATTCCGTAGATCGAGGGATCCTTGAACATCAATATGGCGTCAACATAGTTGCTGCCTACAAAATACTGGATGGAATCGTACTCGATCTGATCGAGAAGGTCTGATGCCTCCTGACCCGATATGTCACCGGGAGCATGTGCGGGATGGATCTCGTCGTATGTCGCGATGTGATCGGGATATGTGAGGGGCTCAAGATCGCCCCATGCGGGATCGGGAGTGGGAGTCGCAACCGTAGTTGAAACGTTGCTTTCAGAAGGCTCGGCGGAAGGATCCGTCACCTCGGACTCATCAGAGGCGTCAGTCTCTTCAGACTCTTCAGACTCTTCCTCCTCCTCGTCCTCGTCTTCATCTTCGTCCTTATCCCTTTCCTTCTTGTCCGTGGGTCTGTGTTCAAGATCCAGGACGTCAGACAGCTTTGAACAGGATGCCGCGGGAATGATCATCGCCGCAACAAGAAGCAAAGCCAGAAATCTTGTTGAATACTTTTTCATTGATTATTACCTCCGAACACAACTATATTGCCATAAGAATCTCAATAAATCACCATGTTAAAGTAAAGAAAAGTTAAAGAGTGAGGCTCTCCCGGAGCTCCTGCTCCAGGGTGTCCATGTCCACCTGACCGTATTCTCCCCCGGGAAGATACGCCTTGAAGATGATCCTGTCGGGGCGGAAGGGCTCGGAGATCACCATCTCACATTCCTCTTCGATATCGGATTTGAGCTTATCCAGCTTATCCCCGTCGAACATGATCCTATCCTCGGGTACCACCGCCGCCACCACCATCTGTTCGCCGTCGTTATCGATACCCGTGACGCACACCTCCGAGACGCCCATTACATTTCTGATGGCCGATTCCACCGTGGCGGGATAGAGTATCAGTCCGCCCACGTCGATTATCCTGGCGTAGGTACCCTCGTACATGATGAAGCCGTCCTCGTCCACGTATCCCGCATCTCCCGTGCGGAGCCACCTGGTGCCGTCGGCACTCACCTTGATGACGTCATCGGTGTTGCCCGGATACTGATATCCCTTCATCACCGAGGGGCAGGCGACGCATATCTCCCCCCGGGTCCCCGCAGGGAGCTCGTCGAAGGTGTCCCTGTCGCTTATCCTTATACTCACCCCGGGCAGGGGCTTTCCCGCACTCCTGTCATGGCCCGAATCAGGATAGTTCACCGCAAAGGCCATCATGGTCTCGACTATCCCGTAAAGTCTTGTGATCTTCACCTCAGGATTCCTCTTGGCAAAGTAATTCTTCAGTTCGTTATAGCGGAAGGAATGCATCAGGTCTCCGCAGGAGATCACCCCGCTCAGGAAAGAGAAGGAACTGCCGTTGTAGTCCAGGAACTCGTAAAGGATGCCCGGATATCCGATAACTATATCGGGCTTATAGAAGACCACGTCCTTGGGATCCAGATTCAGGGATTCCCTGGCACTTAAAAGAAGGGTCCTTCCGCTTAAGATGGTGGCAAATGTCCAGCAGAGTCCGAAGGAGAAACAAATATCCAGACAGGACATGATCCTGGAGCTTTTCTCATAGTAGTCCAGGATCTCGATCCCCTTGGTGCATGCCCAGTAAAGGGCCTTTGTATCGGCTTCGAAGGCATGGTGCGTCCCCGTGGCGCCCCCTCGCAGGAAGACGAATCTCCTTTCCTCTCCGAAGTCGCTCTTATCCTCCGGCATCTCGTCCCTGACGATGTCCTTCCAGTTGAGGATCTTGATCCCGGTAAGGGAGGCTGTGACATCCCTCTTCATGGCGTCCTTCTTGACGAGATCCGCCACCCGGACATGTATCCTGTCCCAGAGGTTCAGATAGTCGTCGAACCTGGAAAGGATCACCGTCCTTACGGGGGTGCTTTTCAGGACCGACTGGTATTTACGCAGATGGAAGGGGGTCATGAAGGCCAACTTGCAGTCGTTGTTCTTTGCCATGTCGGCAAATTCCGCCGGGGACATTATCCCGCTGGTAAAGACCAGATCGATCCCCGCCTTGTCGGCGGCACAGACTGCCGCGGGGGACGAGGGCAGGCCCGAATGGCAGAAGACGGCGCATGTCCCCTCCTCCGCCACGCCGCGAAGACATGCGGCAGCCCTGTTGATATCCTCCAGGAACCTCCCGTAGGTTATCTTCATGGTGCCGTTCTCGAGGGCTATCCTTCCCCGATTCTTCTCGCACGCTTCCTTAACAAGAGAATATAAGCTCTCCGTCATTTCCCGCCGTCCCTCTTAAGTACTGCCATCTTATAAATGAATATCTCCAAAGAGACCACCAGGATAACCCCCAGGGCGGATAAGATCACCACGAAGACATGGTCGGTCTTACCCTCCCCTGATGTTACCTTTTCGTCGCCCCTCTCATCGGTCCTTTCCACGTTACTTGAAACGAATTCTCCACTGTTACCCTCCGGGGAGGAAACCAGCTCCACGCCGCCGTTATTGGACGTGATGAAAAAGACGATCCAGGAAAGGGGCGCGTTCCAGTTTATGGTGCACTCGTTCACAGAGTATGCCTCGATGTTATCCATGTAGCACTTGGCCGGGGGTATCTCCCCGTAGTGCCAGCCGGAGCCCCTTACCCAGGGATCCTCCATTCCGCAGTTGGGTCCGCCCACCAGGACTCCCGCGGGAGCCTGCGGGAAGGAGGCGTCCACCTGGTTCGCCCAGAACCTGTGGTGGGGATTGACGGCAGTATAGGTACCGTACCCCGTGACATAGCTCAGGTCCATGGGGTTTCTTCCCAGGAGGTAATCGAGTCCCGACGAGGCGCCGTCAAGGTAAGCCGTCTCCCCGGTGAGGCAATATGCATAGCAGAGCACTATGGAATTATCGGCCACAAAGGAGTTGGAACCCCACACATATCCCGTGTCCGGGTTATCGGAGGAAAGTACGCTGGGACCGTAGGGCTGACCGTATCCCTGGGAGGCTTCCCTCTCCAGGAGGACATCGGCGGCGGATGTTATGCCGTTCCTTATCTGCGCATTGGTATCGTCGTCGAAAAGGGACGGGTTCAAGGCCGCGGACATGGTGCCCAGCGAGGCCACGTGGCCCCAGTCGAAGCACCCTGCGGTGTCGACGCTCTCGCCCCCCGCAAGGGTGGAAGGCACCGATGCAAACCAGGGGGAGGATTCCATATATTCAAGATAAGTCTCATCCCCGGTGGTTATGTAAAGCTCGCAGGCCGCCCAGTAGAACTCGTCGGTGACTTCATCGTCGCCGTATGCGCCGCCTCCCATGTCGCTGTCGTCGAGGGGGGCGTACATATCGGGATGGGAAAGGGCCGCCTCGAAGGTCCTTTGGGAGATATCGAGACACAGGGAGGAAAAGTCGGGATCAAGGTCCTTCCAAAGCCTGGAGGCCTGGGCCGCGCAGGCACTGACATTAAGGGTCGCCGCCGTGGTGGGGGGAAGGATCACCCGTTCCAGGTCATCGTCCCCGGGGGCAAGTCCCAGACCCGTCCACTTGCAGTCGTGGACCTTGTGGTAGACCATGTCCTTATACTCGCCGTCTGCAACCAGCATGGTGAACATCCACTCCATCTCCCATCTGGACTCGTCCAGAAGATCCGGGAAACCGTTCCCCGATTCCGGGATGTTCATGGTGCCGTCGGCAAAGACCGCTTCCGTTCCCGTAACGACCGAGGTCTCGTAAAGGTTCTGAAGGAGCCACAGGGCAATACCGCCGTTGACCACATACTTGCCGTGGTCTCCGGCGTCGTACCAGCCTCCGGTGACATCCTGCATCCCGCCGTTTCCCGTATGGTCCCAGGAGGTCAGGATCGTGGCGTTGTCCGGGGCGTGTCCGGCGCTCCTTGCCAGCGCCGCTATGTCCCCGGAGGAGATATAACCGCTCTCGATGGCGATACCGGATCTGTTCTGATAGAAGTAGTTGAGGGAATCGTAAAGGAGCTCCGAGTAATCCTCGGTAAGGCCCACGGAAAACTCCCGGGATACCGCTCCCTCCTCCGTCTCCAGGTAGTAGGTGCCGTTGCCGTCAAAGCCGGAGAAATCCAGGATATGCACCTC
>DNAE01000003.1:0-229 GCA_003543635.1 Clostridiales bacterium
CAGAAGCCCCTCAGAGTTATCCTTAACGGTCTCGGTAAGGACGCAGCTCAGATCATCTCCAGGATCAACGGTTTCACATTCGTAGAGACAAAGTACGATCCCTACACGAACACCGTCGAGGAAGTATCCAGAAAGTGCTACTCCAAGGATCCCGAATCCCCCAGAGCAAAGGTCAACTGCTACGGTGCAAATGATGTTTGCGAGGGCGTTGCCATCATGTGGAAGGAGA
>DNAE01000003.1:266-465 GCA_003543635.1 Clostridiales bacterium
GTTTCCATCACAGGTAACTCCACTAACCCCACAAGATTCCAGCACCCTGTTGCAGGTACATACAAGAAGGAGAGACTTGAGGCCGGCAAGAAGTATTTCTCCGTTGCTTCGGGCGGTGGTACGGGCCGTACGCTTCACCCCGATAACATGGCTGCAGGTCCCGCATCCTACGGTATGACGGATACAATGGGCCGTATGC
>DNAE01000003.1:548-8835 GCA_003543635.1 Clostridiales bacterium
TCCGTTCCCGCACACGTTGAGATGATGGGTCTTATCGGAGCAGGTAACAACCCCATGGTAGGTATGACTGTTTCCACGGCTGTTTCCATCGAGGAAGCTGCAAAGGCAGGCAAGTTCTGATAAAGAACTGACAACCTGGATCAATTGAATCCCGGGGCATCGACCCCGGGATTTTTTTTTTCACATGGTGAAGGATCGATCATCCGCCCCGCTCGTTGATGTAAGTGGTCACGCGGTTATTGATGATGTTTATCACTTCGCTTAAGGATTTCTGTCCTTCGAAGTAGGGCTGGATCTCCTCGTAGACGATTATCTCCACGGCGGGATCCAGGGCCGCGGTATCCTCGCAGGACTCGACCATTTCCCTGTAGATTTCGATCACACCGGGGTCAATGCTCCTTTCGGGGAAGCCGAAGTTGCTGATCTCCGCCGGGGTATAGTTCGCGGCATAGTATTCCACGTTGTCGTTATACTTCTCGATGAGGTTTGCGGCGCATGTCTCATAGGAACTTATCCTGACGGGGGTTCCGTCCGTAAAGTCACCGTAGTCGTTCTGGATCTCCTCGGAAAGGAGGGTGTTCATGAACGCGGCACAGGCGTCGGGCTCTTGGGTCTGGGAAGAGATGGCAACGGAAGAGCGCATGGAAACCAGGGGACCCCTTCCGTCGGAGCTGGGGATGCCGAGGACTCTCTTATTTACCAATTCATCCTCGTATCTGGGGATCAGGGAGGAGAGGGTCATTCCGTAAACGAACTCAGCGTCTCCCAGGGGCTTGTTCGCGAAGTTGAATTCCCCGCCGCCTTCCATGGTGCTGTTCAGGGTGTACTCGGCGAGGTCCTTAAAGGATTTCTTATTGTAGTTGACGGAGCCCCCGGACACGAATTCGTCGTTCATGGCGGACAGACATGTGGTGAAGAAATCCGTTTTGTCCATGAACAGGGGGTCAGTGCCGTTGCAGGGACCGGCAACGAAGTCTTCGTACTGGCTGAAGGTGAAGCCCTTCTGGTTATCCCCCACCTGGTCACTGTTAACGATTATGCCGTTGATACCGAAGGTCACGGGGCAGTGGTAGAGCTTGCCGTCCGATTCGGATGCATTCAATACATTCTCGAAAAGCCCCTCCGTATCCACATAGTCCGTGAGGTCCAAAAGGTAGTCCGGGCTATTCAACTGGTCAAAGTAGGAGGCGTCCAGGATCATGTCGGGACCGTCACCCGCCATAAGGTCCACCATCAGCTGATAGGACAGTTCCGCCTCGGTGTTAAGGAGCATATTGTCGAGATCCTCCACCGTGTAGTCCAGAGGCTGGGAAAATACCGAATAGGAATCGTCCAGCATGATGTAGTAGTCGGGGTTCGTCTCGTTATAGGTGCATACCGCCTCGCAGAGACTGTAGTTATATACATCCAGGGTGGAGGCCACCAGGACCGTCTTCCCCACGTTCGGATTCGTTTCCTGCTTATCGAGGATATAGACCATGGTCTCGATCTCGTTGCGGGCGAGATATGTGGAACCCATGAACCTGGATCCCGTGAGGATTATCTCATCGTCGGAATAGGAGACGATGGAAAGATTTCCCGCATCGTATCTGTTGATATTGCACCAGTCGAAGGAGAAGATCTCGCTCTTCTCCCCGGCGTCAAAGTCCAGCTGGTATATGCCGTCCGCGTTGATGGACAGGGCTCCCTCATTCTCCTGGTATTTAGCCGTGTCGAAGTCCTTGGCGAAGACGGAAGTATCCCCCAGGTATTCGGTGCACGTACGGGAATTATCGTCTATGAGATAGTAGGTATAGACCACCCTGAATGCAGTGGCCGTGTAATCGATTTCCCCGGTAAAGGCGGAGATGATGAACTTGCCGTCACCGGCATATACAATGTTGGAGATGTCGTGAAAGGGAAGGCCCGGAAAGTATTCCCTCATATCGTAGGTGGAGGATAAGCCCTCGGGATCCGTTATGCGGAAAGCAAAGGAAGTAACATCGGAATCGTTTATCTTATATGCGTCCACCGCGTATCCGCCATCGTATCGGGACATGGCGTAGGCCCCGGGCATTTCGTTTGCGGTATCTGTGGAATATGAGATCACGGAACCGTCGTTTATATCCATTACCATCTTGGCTCTCTCCTCGGTGACGCCCGCGTAGTTCGTGGAGTAGATATTGGCCTGATCCCCGGTAAGGGAGACGGCGTCTATGAACTGCTTGGAATCGGATCCCGAGTTCTCGTTAAAGAGCTCTCCTATGTCGTACTTATCGATGAGATTACCTTCCATATCGTATTTCAGAAGGAAGTCGAAGTTGAAATCAAAGTAGCTGGCCGTTTCCCAGTCCGTGTCTTCCGGTGCCAGGTACATTCCCGTTGCCCGGAATAGTATCCGGTCGCCGACGGCTCCCACGTACGTCAGGTCCTCGAAGTCCACATTCTCCGTGTCGTCGGTTATCTGAAACTTCCTGATGGAGTACCAGGGGGTGTCGGCGGATATCACGTCGTTACTTCCCCGGGGGGTGCTGCTCTTACTGCAGCCCGATGCAAAAGCCGTAAAAACGATAGCAAAAGCCACGGCCACGGATATGGCCTTCCTTGATCCTCTCATATCTGTCCCCTTACCCTTTTATCAGAGATCTTCGGGCCCGAAGGGTTCGGGGCAAAGCTCCCTGACTTTAAATGATCTCTTGTCCCCTTTTGTGGAGTAACAGACTATAGTGTCGTCCTCCTCAAAGAATTCCGATATTACCTGTCTGCAAAGAAAGCAGGGCATTCCGATCCTTCCGGAACCCACCATCAGGTGCAGTTCCTTGAGGTCTCCCTTGCGGTACCCTTCAGACACCGCTTTAAATATGGACGATCTCTCGGCGCAGATCGTTGCACCGTAGGAGGCATTCTCGATATTGACCCCGGTATATTCCTTTCCGTCCTTCGTTATGACGACGGCACTTACCGGGTAATTCGAATAGGGGCTGTAACTGTTCTTAAGTCCGTCCTTGAGTTTTTGAAACATCGGGTCTTCCTCCTCTCAGAGAAGCGTCATTATAAGATACGTTATAAACGCCGCCAGATAGGCAACGATACACTGCCAGACCACCACTCCAAGAGCCCACTTTCCGCCGAGCTCCCTTCTGATGGAGGCGATGGCGGCAACACAGGGTGTGTAGAGCAGGGAGAATACAAGTAACGATGCGGCAGAGGCGGTGGAAAGGACTCCTGCCACATCCTGCCCGAAAAGGATCTCCAGGGTGGATACCACGCTCTCCTTGGCCATGAATCCGGAGATGAGAGCGGTGCAGATCCTCCAGTCTCCGAGTCCCACGGGCTTCATGACGGGGGCGAGGATACCCGCCAGCATGGCGAGGATACTGTCCTTGGAGTCGGTCACGTAGCTGAACCTGAAATCGAAGCTCTGGAGTATCCAGATGACTATGGTGGCCACCAGGATAACGGTGAAGGCCCTCTGGAGAAAATCCTTGGCCTTCTCCCACAGTAGCAGCAACACGTTCCTGGCTCCCGGGAGCCTGTAGTTGGGAAGTTCCATAACGAAGGGGACCGCTTCGCCCTTGAAGAGGGTCTTTCTGAAGAGCAGTGCCACCAGCACTCCCGCAAACATACCCAGGACGTAAAGTCCCGTCATTATAAGTCCGCCCCTTCCGGGGAAGAAGGCATTAACGAAGAAGGCGTAAATGGGAAGCTTTGCGGTGCAGCTCATGAAGGGGGTGAGAAGGATGGTCATCTTCCTGTCCCTCTCGGAGGGAAGTGTCCTCGTGGCCATGACCGCGGGAACGGTGCATCCGAAACCTATGAGAAGGGGGACGATGGAGCGTCCCGATAATCCGATCTTACGAAGGAGCCTGTCCATGACGAAGGCGACCCTGGCGATATATCCCGAATCCTCCAGGAGGGAAAGAAAGAAGAACAGGGTCACGATGATGGGCAGGAAGGAAAGAACGCTTCCCACACCCGCGAATATCCCGTCCGTTACGAGGCTCTTGAGACCTTCGTTGACGTTCATGGCGGTGAGGGCGGAGGAGGCGGCATCCGCCAGATGATCGATCCCTGCCTCCAGGAGTCCCTGGAAGAATGCTCCTATGACGTTGAAGGTCAGGAAGAAGACCAGCGCCATTATGAGGATGAAGGAGGGGATGGCGGTATATTTGCCTGTGAGCACCGTATCGATGCGTTCGCTCCGAAGTCTCTCCCGGGTCTCAGAGGGTTTCCTCACGGTGTTCCTGCAGACTTTATCTATATAGGAGAATCTCATGTCGGCGATGGCGGCACTGCGGTCCAGGCCCCTCTCCCGTTCCATCTGACCCACGATGTGTTCGATGGCTTCCTTCTCGTTGTCGTCCAGCTTCAACTGTTCTATGACGAGGTTATCCCCCTCGATGATCTTATCGGCGGCAAACCTGATGGGAAGGGAATTCTCCCGGGCGTGGTCCTCGATCAGGTGGGCGATGGAGTGAAGGCATCTGTGTACCGCTCCTCCGTTATCGCTCTCGTCGCAGAAATCCTGCCTCAGGGGCTTCTCCCTGTAATGGGCCACATGGATCATGTGGTCGATGAGCTCGTCGACGCCCTGGTTCTTCGCCGCAGAGATGGGTATAACGGGAACACCCAGCATATACTCCATCTCGTTGATGTCGATGGTCGCGCCGTTGGCCCTCATCTCATCCATCATGTTGAGCGCCACGACCATGGGGATGTTCATCTGCAGAAGCTGCATGGTGAGGTAGAGGTTACGTTCTATGTTGGTGGCATCCACGATGTTCACGATGGCGTGGGGCTTCTCCGTCAGGACATGGTTCCTGGAGACTATCTCCTCGCTGCTGTAAGGTGACATGGAGTAGATGCCGGGAAGGTCTGTTATGAGAGTATCCGGGTGTCCCTTGATCTTACCGTCCTTGCGGTCCACGGTGACTCCCGGGAAATTGCCCACGTGCTGGTTGGATCCCGTGAGCTGGTTAAAGAGGGTGGTCTTGCCGCTGTTCTGGTTACCCACCAGGGCGAATCTCAAGACGGTGCCCTCGGGAAGGGGATCTCCCGACCCCTTGGGATGGTACTTGCCTCCCTCGCCGAGTCCCGGATGCTCGGCTCTCATCTTATCCTTAGGGGGAAGGGCTTCATCTGCGCCCTCACATTGATCTATCTCGATCCTCTCGGCCTCCGCAAGGCGCAGTGTCAATTCATAACCGTGCACCTTGACTTCCATCGGGTCACCCATGGGGGCGAATTTCACCACCTCCACACGGGCGCCGGGTATTATGCCCATGTCCAGGAAGTGCTGTCTTAAAGCTCCCTCTCCGCCGACGGTTTTTATGAGGCCGCATTGACCTTTTTGCAATTCTTTAAGTGTCATCCACTTGATTGTAGCACATGCTGTATAATATGGATTATGAAAAAATACTTTATTTGTTCCGACATACACGGCAGGCTCGAGATACTGAGATCCTGCCTCAGAAGGGAGAAAGACATCGACGGTGTGATCGTGGCGGGAGACCTGGAGGCGGATCGCTATGAGATCACGGATATCATCTACGATGCATTCCCCGGGGGGTGTACCGTACATATGGTGGCGGGAAACTGCGACTCCATCATGATGCCGGGAAACGACGCCTTCGATGCCGGAGGAGGGCACAGGATATTTCTCACCCACGGTCACAGATACCGGGTGCCGCAAACGGATCTTCTATCCTACGCGGCGGAGTCGGAGGGCTGTGATATAGCCGTTTTCGGGCATACCCATGTGCAATTTGAGAAGCGGGAATTCGGGATATTGTTCTTGAATCCGGGAGCCATGAGAAACGGTCAGTATCTGGTCCTGGAAATTGCCGATAACGGTGAGATAAAGGCAGTATTCAAGTAAGATTTTTCACCTTTTTTACATTGTTTTGAATTCTTCCAGAGTATAAAATAACTCCGTAAATTTAAAAGAAGGACGATGTAAAATGTACAGATTATTGATCATCAACCCCGGCTCCACTTCGACGAAGGTGAGCCTTTTTGAAGACGAGACATCCCTTTTTGAGAAGAGCCTCTTCCACGATGCGGACGTTCTCTTAAAGTTCCCCCATGTTAACGACCAGATCCCCTTCCGTAAGCAGGTCATCGAGGACATGCTCCGGGAGGAGAATATCGATATTACCACCATCGATGCCTTTGTGGGCAGGGGAGGTTCCGCATGTACGCAGCCCGGAGGTCTCACGGCCATCGATCAGAAGATGTACGATGATACGGAGGCTGCCGTGGGCGGAAGCGAACACCCCGCCAAGCTGGGTGTCATGCTCGCCTGGAAGTTCGCGCAGGAGTACGGTAAGCCCGCATATACACTTAATCCCACCAACGTGGACGAATACTGTGACTATGCGCGTCTCACGGGTATCAAGGGCGTTTACAGGGTCTCCCACTCCCACGTGCTCAATCAGAAGGCGGTGGCGGAGTTCCATGCGGGTACCCTGGGAAAGAAGTATGAGGAATGCAATTTCATCGTCGCCCATATCGACGGCGGCATAACGGTAAGCGCCCATGAGAAGGGCCGCATGATCGACGGTAACATGGGTGCCGACGGAGAGGGTGCCTTCACCCCCACCAGAATCGGAAGCGTACCCGTTCTCGCACTCCTGGATTACATAGACGAGCACGGCACCGCCGACGTAAGGCTCAAGTGCTCCAGGGCGGGGGGATTCGTCGACCTGTTCGGCACCTCCAATTCCGATACGATCCACGAGCTGGTGGAGAAGGGCGACGAGAAGGCAAGCCTTGTCTGGAATACCATGATCTACCAGGTATGTAAGATGATAGGCGAGATGAGCGCCGTCCTTAAGGGCAAGGTGGACGGCATTCTTCTGACGGGCGGACTTCTGAGGTTCGACGATGTCAGGAAGGGAGTGGAGGACAGATGCGGATGGATAGCACCCATCAGCGTCTATCCCGGTGAGATGGAGCAGGAGGCCCTGGCTCTCCCCGCGCTCCGTGCCCTCAGAGGAGAACTGACCCCCATGAAGTATTCCGGCAAGGACGTGTGGAGCGGATTTCATAACATAGGACTTTAAGGAGGACAAGACCATGAGCCTGATCGATAAGATAAGAACAAAAGCAAGAAGCGACGTTAAGACGATCGTTCTTCCCGAAGGTGACGAGGAGAGGACCATCAAGGCCGCAGCGATCCTCAAGGAAGAGGGCTTAGCGGAGCCCGTCCTCATCGGAAACAGGGAGAAGATCGAAGAAATGGCGAAGGAACTTCAGGTGAGTGTTGAAGGTATCGCCATCGAGGATCCCGAGAAAAGCGACAGACGCGAGCAGTATAAGGACATGCTCTTCGAGTTGAGAAAGGCCAAGGGCGTGACGGAAGAGATGGCGGAAAAGCTCGTCCTCGACCCCATGTACTACGGCATCATGATGGTCAAGAACAGCGACGCGGACGGACTTGTTTCCGGTGCCGTTCACACCACCGGCGATATGCTGCGCCCTGCGCTTCAGATCATAAAGACGAAGCCCGGCATGAAGTGCGTTTCCTCCAGCTTCCTCATGGATTGCCCCAATAAGGAACTGGGAGAGGACGGCCTTCTCGTATACGCCGACTGCGTTGTTATGCCCAACCCCACATCCGAGGAGCTTGCCCACATCGCAGTGGCAGCTGCGGATACGGCCAAGGGCCTTTGCGGAATAGAAGAACCCAGGGTAGCCATGCTCTCCTTCTCCACCAAGGGAAGCGCCAAGCACGATATGGTCACCAAGGTCCAGGAGGCCGTTAAGATCGCCCACGAGCTTGCCCCTGACCTTCTCCTCGACGGCGAGATGCAGTTCGATGCAGCCCTGGTCAAGGAAGTAGGTCAGTCCAAGGCACCGGGATCCCCCGTTGCCGGCAGGGCCAACGTCCTGATCTTCCCTGATCTCCAGGCGGGAAACATCGGTTATAAGATCACCCAGAGGATCGGAGGAGCAGAGTGCTTCGCAGTCCTCCAGGGCCTCGCCAAACCCTGTAACGACCTTTCCAGAGGATGTTCCGTGGACGATATCGTCAATACCGTCGCCATGACGGCTGTACAGGCTCAGTAAAGACCATGAACCATAAAGAGAGAATGCTTAACAACCTTCCCTATAAGGCCTGCATGGACGGACTTCCGGAAGAGCATATGAGATGTAAGAAGCTCATCTATAGGTATAATAACCTGCCCCCCGAGAACGAGGAGGAGAAGGAAGCTCTGATCCGCGAGATCCTCGGTAAGACCGGGAAGGGCTATATCAACGTTGAGCAGCCCTTCCACTGCGACTACGGGTATAACATCGAGGTGGG
>DNAE01000151.1 GCA_003543635.1 Clostridiales bacterium
CTTCCTCGCTAATGGAGAGGAGAAGATCCTTTATCTCCTCCGTGTCTATATCCTGGGTATCTTCCTCCTCCGTGTCGCTTTCCCCCGCAGGATAGCCGAAGGCTTCACAGAGATCATTAAATTCCTCATATTCCAGGAAGGACCGGATCACCGTTTCCCGGGAAGTCCCGTCCTCCATTCCGTTCACCCAGAAATCCGTGACCGCATCGGCGGGCTCCATACCCAGGAGAGAGATACAAAGGCATTCGACAAATCCCGTGTCGGAAAGGTTCCTTCCCGCAAACTCCTCTCCTTCCGTTATCTCCAGGACCAGCTGTCTCGGGGTCTTGGATCCGGTACTTATGAGGAGGGCGTTATTTCCGAGTTCCTCCTCCGTGGGTTCTCTTCCGAGAAGTCCGCTGAAAAATGCGCTTACAAGACCCTCGGCATAGGGATCCGATTCCGGGTCCTCGGGAGGGTCAAGCTCCGGCAGCGGTGCCCTTTCGGTGGTGGGTACCGTCTCCCAGCTCTTATCGTACTTAACGCAGGATGAGAGAATGAAGGTGCAGGAGATCAGCCCCGCGAGGATCCTTTTTTTGTTCATCGTCTGGATTCTTTGTCCTCGTACATCTTCTCGTCGGACTCACGGATCAGCTCCTCGATGTCCGTCCTTCTGCTGATCGTGGCTGATGCGGAACCGATACTTGCCGATATCCGATAGTCCTTCTTACATCCTTCGATATCCCCGTTGGCGATGCGTTCTATCTCCTGCCTTACGAGGTCAGCCTCTTCGGAAAGAGGCTGGTCGGAGACCATGGCAAAGGCGAACTCGTCGCCGCCGTACCTGGCGCACATTCCGTCCTTGCCCACCACGGACCTTACGGCGTGGGCAAGGGCCATGATGGCCATGTCACCTTCGAAGTGTCCGTACATGTCGTTTATTATCTTAAGGCCGTCCATATCCAGGGAATACATGGTGAGGGATCTGCCCTTGTTCATGTTATCCGCCAGGACGGCTTCTATCTGCTTGAAGAATCCCCTTCTGTTATAAAGACCCGTCAGGTAGTCCGTCTCGGAAAGCTTCTCGATCTCCCTGTTGGCATTTATGAGCCTGCTGTTATTGAGCACCGTGTTGGCCATGGCGGACATGAATATGGAGAATTCCTCGAATCTCTGCTGGGACCTGAGGTCCACATGATTGAAGCCCTCGGCGATATAGCCCAGGCCCTTGTCCTTGACCCTGACCTGCTTAAACAGGATGACGTTGATGCCGCTGGACGGGGATCTTAACTCGTCTATGTCGGGAAGTCCGTTCTTGATGTCGTTATAGCGGAGTCCGTATTTATACTCTCCGTTCCTTCCCTGGAAGATGGCGTGGATGATGTTGTCCCCTTCGTTTATTCCCACGAAGTAGTATTCCCATTTCCAAAGCCACAGGTACTTCTCGAGATCCCTGGAGGCCTTGTCGATGTCGCTCATGCTTATGGTACCGGAGATGAACCTTCCCATCTCCAGGATGTGCCTGAAGTAGTCCTGGTTAACGGAAGTTAAGGAGGAGACGATCTCCGTCCAGTCCCTGTCCTTCTGGTCCAGGCAGCCGCAGGAATGGTTGGGAACGAGCCTGTACTTGAACTTGATCTCCTGGGTCACGCCGTTCATGGCGGAGGTCCAGGCCTCTATCTTTTCCAGTATCTCGTCGGCGATGGTCTCAAGATCCAGCTTGCAGGTGCAGATGGCGGGATTGTGGTATTCGCTCTTCCAGATGCCGTCGAAGCCCGTGACGATACAGTCATCGGGGACCCGGTATCCGTATTTGTAGAGGGTGTCGCAGACACCCACCGCCATGGAGTCGTTGGCACATACGAAGGCTTCGGGAAGGCGGTAACCGGAATCCAGAAGGTTCGAGAGCACCTGGGACGTGGGAGCATCCCAGAAATCTCCGTAGTGGACCCGCCACTCCTCAAAGGGAATGTCGTGTTCCTTGAGGACCCTCTTATAGACCTCGATCCTCTCTTCGGAGAAGGGGTTGCCGCGGAAGCCCGCGAACATGTCCACCACCCTGCATCCGTGGTGCTCTATAACATGGCGCACCGCTTGCTCGAAGCCGTCGGCATACTCCAATACCGCATTGATGCACCCGGGGAACTGACGCTCCAGCATTATGACCGGTATGGTCTTCTCCCTGCCGTATTCGATCAGTCTCTCGATTATGCCATTCGTCTTTATCATCTCGCCGAAGATCAGGATGGCCGCGTGATCCATCTTGCCCAGGAAATCGGCGAAGAGCATCTCGGTATCTATCTCCGCTTGGTTATCGGTGGCTATACCGAAGGTAAAGCACTCCACGAGATACTTTTCCGTTATCTTCTTGTTTTGGAAGGCCTCCATGAAAAGGCTGAGGTTCTCCGCATCCTCCCATACGCCGCAGACGGCAATGCTCTTGCGGAGCTTCCCGTCGTTATCGGGATCTTCGTACCTGTCCTTCTTATAGACGCGTATGCTGTCCACACGCATCTCGCAGGTGTAGTCGAAGACCATGTTCTCCGGAGGAGTCGATATCCCGTCACCGCCCACGGCAACGCTGAACACCGGGAAGAAGGATCTTCCGGAACTCCTCTCCTTGCCGAAGCGGTCGTCGGTCTTGTAGATCTCCTTACCGTCGAAGAAGAACCTGATCCTGCCGGGATCCCACTCGCAGGCGTAGTCGTGGTAGTCGAGGCTCAGGTCCTCACCCTCTTCAAGGATGAAGGTCTTGAAGTCCCTGATACCCTCCAGGCCCCACCTGGTTCCCGCGGTGATGCGGTCGGGGAACTCCCCGTTAAAGTCCATTATGTTTATGGATTCGAATCCGGTCCGCGTTACCCCGTCGAAGTCGTCGGGGAGGGAGACCAGTCGGAAGGACGGGTGAAGACCCTTGCCCTTGGGCACCTTGATCCTGGCCTCTACGCGTCCGTATCTGAATTCGTGCTTATTCCTCGAGTCCAGCATGCCCGAGTAGTACTTAAGATCTCCCTTGTAGTCGAGAGCTTTGAAGGGGTGGATGATCAGGTTGCCGTTCTTGACGCAGACATACTTGTCACCGGCGATATATTCCTGCAACTCATTATTAGCCCAGCCGCTCTCATGAATAACATAATTCCAGCTGCGGACATGGGGCGAATCTCCGCCGAACTCATCGCTCCAGACGAGATGGTAGCCTCCTTGACTGTTGTTGCTTTCCATGGTCCCCCCTGTTCCCCTATAGCACCTTAGATTTTAACACAGGCAAGTGTGCTTTTAAAGGATAACGAGTCCCAGCTCCCGCGCCTTGATGGCAAGCTCCGTACGGGTCTTGAATCCCGTCTTGTTCATGAGGTTCGCGATATGGGTCTTGACGGTGGCCGTGGATATGCAGAGCTTATCCGCGATCTCCTCGTTGGTATCGCCGCTGGTAAGCTCCCGCAGCACCTCCAGCTCCCTCTCGGAAAAGTCGTAGGAACTTGCAAGTCCCAGCTTGACCTCCGGTGTCTTATCGGGATAGACGGACTCCCCGTTCATGGTCCTGTCCATTACGGATATGAGGGAGGTCTTCTCGTCCTCCTTATACATGAAGCTCTCAACGCCTATCTCCCTTGCCCTGGTGATGAAGGAGAACTCCGGAAGGGAGGTTATGATGATGATCTTGATCCGGGGCATCGCCTTCTTTATCCTGGCGGCGGCCTCAAGGCCGTTGGCACCCAGATCCGTATAGACATCCATCAGGATGATATCGATATGGTTCTTCTGGCAGTATACGTCCGCCAGGTCCGCGTTCTTGATGGAGAAGGCGACCTCATATGTCTCCGAATCCTCCAATGTGCTTTCCAGATACCTTCTGACCAGGGCCTGGTCCTCCACGATAAGTACCTTCTTCTTCTCGCTCATCTCGTTTTCCTCCTCTCGGGCAGGATGATCCTGATGGCAAATGCCGGGTCCGAGACGACAGCCATCTTGCCGCCCCTCTGTTCCACTTCCTTGCGCAGTCCCGAAAGACCGCCGCCCTCCTTGATCTTTCCTTCGGGAGCCTTCCCGTCGTTACTCAGTTCGAAGAAGGTAAGATCCTCCCTCGCATTTATCTTAACAAATATATTGTCGGCTTCCGCATACTTATATGCATTGGTGAGACACTCCCTTAAACCGTGGACCAGGACCTTCACCTGATCCCTGTTTTGGGGAAGTTCCCCCGTCATGACGATATTGAGGCCTATGGCCGAGGCCGCCTCCCTGATATCCTCCAGAAGGGATTCGTTCTCGTTAAGATCCGTGCCCTGCCTGACGCCGCCTTCGGCAAGTTCCAGCCAGAATTTCCTGATCTCCCGTTCCTCGGAAGCATTGCCATTCCCCTCTTCTATGAAATGCTTCGTCCTGATGAGGGCGTGTCCCATGTCGTCGTGGATCTTGATCTTGGCGTTGAGCACCTCTCTCTTCAAGGTCACCTCGTCCACTGATTCACCGAATATACGAAGTCTCTCGTTAAAGTCGGTCAGTTCCTTCTCCTTCTTCTTCAGCTGCTCCGCCAGGTGATCCTCCTCGGTAACGTCGTAGGCCGTCATCTCGTTTATCCTGTAGCCCCCCACGATGAGTTTTCTCCGCGAAAAGGCGTAGACGCGGCCGTCATGGGTCCTCAGGATATTCCCCCGGTCCGCGGCGGCGTTAAAGAGATTCACCGCATCAATGACCCGCCGTCCCAGAAGCTCCTTGGAAAGATTTTCCATCTTCGGGTTGATGAGCTTTATCATGCCGGAGTCCCAGTAGTAGCAAAGACCGGTATCCAGGGCATCAATGGCCTCCTTATACGACTTGAGTCCCACGTGCATCTTTCTGTATCTCATTATGTCTATGGAATAGATCACCAGGAAGATCGTGCAGGCGAAGGTGAGGCTGACCAGGACCGCCGGCGGCATCCTCGTCATCTTCTCCCAGAAGGATGATATCGCCGGGTTTTCCCTTCCCCTGATCAGGGATATGCAGTAGAGGGTCTGGATAAGGAAGAACGTTACGATATACGTGGTCAGAGGCAGGATCGCATCCCGTCTTCGTCCCGTGGCGCGCACCGCCGTAAGACCGCCGAATACCGACATGTAAACGTTACTGATGTTAAAGACGAAGAGCACCGATCTGAAGGCATAGGAAAGTTCAACCGATACGTTCATAGAAGACCTCCTCTCCCTCGGCAAGTTCCATCCTCACCTCGATATCCTCGCTTTTCCTTATGACCACGGATACCGAATCGATATCCGGCAGATGTTTTTCAATAAACTCCTGATACCTGTCGAAGGCCTCGTTCAGGAATGCGGGATCAGCCTCCTCGCTTCCCGTCTTCTCATCCATAAACACCGAGGTCAAGGTTCCTCCGAGCTTCACGTAGTCCAGTGAGTCCCTTATGGACAGGAAAAGCTCCATAACGGGCAGTTTCTCGCTCTGGGAAGCCAGCAGGTACAGATTCGCCTTACGCTTGATATAAGCTCCGTAGACGGCGATAAGGGCCAGATCCCCGCCTGTCTCCACCAGTTCCTTTATCTTCTCGGAACGGGATCTTGTGAGGTTATTGATCTCGGTATAGATGCGGTCTGTGACCTCGTAGGTCTTCTTCTTCTCGTTCATCTCGTTCTGGGCGGCGATGAGTTCATTCTCCTCCGAGAGCAGGTCCACCCGGGTCCTGATCTCATCATTGATCCTGTTGAGCTTCGAGATATCGTCATACCAATAGACGGTGCCCCCCTCTATCTTATGGGAACGCTTAAGGTGGTCCTTGTCCTCGGAAGCTCTTTTCGCCGTGCGGGAGCTCCTCCTTGTGACGAGGTCGTCATCCACGATGGTCATAGCCACGGTGGAGATATCGAATATCTGATTATATTCACTGCAGGAGGGGATATAACCGATCTGGATAAGGGATTCCCAGTAAAGGATGATCGTAATGCAGAAGATCTCCGAGAACATATAGTAGCGCCGTAGCGGGAAATGATCGGGAAAGAACACTACGCCCGCCACCATAAGGCCTCCCACAAGGAGGATCAATACGGGCAACCAAAGGTATCTCCGGCTCATGGTAAGGCGGCATTTTGCAAACAGGAGGAAAAGGGATACGGCAAGCAGCCCCCAGGTCCAGAGATTGAAGAGAAAGTATAAAGGTCCCCTGGAATAGTCGTTAAAGACATCCTCCGAATGGAATCTGTAGGCGAGTTGATGGATATTATTGGTGAGGACGAGTATCGACAGGATAGCCGTTATCACCATGACCGCTACGGAGAGCGGTCTTCTGTAGTCTTTCTTTGAATCGAAATTGACGGCCATCAGAAATGAGACCATGGCAATGAGCATCTGGAGAACGCCGTAGGAATACCAGGCGGCAAGGCCTATGGCTATCCTTCCCTCCATGTAGACATATTTGATGCTCCGGGCCATCAGGAAAAGGAATACCAGATCCGCGGTAAGGGTCAGGCAACGCATCATCCTCCTGTCGGTTATACGTCTTATCACCGTTTCTTTCCAAGCAAGGGCCAGCGCTCCGTAACAGAAGAATTCTATCCTGATATCGGTATAGCGCTTTATGAGTCCGGAAAGTAGTACTCCCAGGATGAAGACGATGACCGTCTTCATTGTCTCCCTGCTCACGTGGATCATATGTCAAGTCTACCATAAGGCCGGTGTTTTTTCTTGGAGCCGGGGCGCGAAATCCCG
>DNAE01000124.1:0-20898 GCA_003543635.1 Clostridiales bacterium
AAACCGAGGAACTTAAGGATTCCGAGGTTAACGGAAGGATGAAGGCGGAGACCACCCTTGTAGGGTCCGATCGCACTGTTGAACTCGATACGGTAACCGCGGTTTACCTGGATCTCACCCTTATCATCTACCCAGGGTACTCTGAACATGATCTGACGCTCAGGCTCTACGATCCTCTCAAGAACATGCTTCTCGACGATGTCGGGACGCTTGTCGATGACAGGCTCCAGGGACTGAAGGAACTCATGTACCGCCTGATAGAACTCGGGCTGTGAAGGGTTCTTTGCAATAACATCCTGCATAAGGTTGTTAAGATAAGCGTTCTCTAATTTGTATTCCATATACTTTCCGCCTTTCTTTTGTTCCGATAACATGTATTTTTGCAAGTCGTCGGACATAAAATTTCACAAATCAAAGAAATAATATATCAATTAACGGTAATATGCAATATTTAATTGCGCATAATTCAAAATCAGGGATTCTGTTCACCGACTGTCGCAACGGTCACATTCTCAAAGGGATCCTGACTTGTCATCTCCTCCACATCACCGATACCGAACATCTTGCCGTACTGTTCCATATCGATATAGGGAACCACCGCATTTATGCATATAAATAATAAAAGAACAAATATTATAAGCAAAAGACCGCGTCTTAAGATCATGAGATTTCTCTCTGTGTTATACCTGGCATCTATGCTCCTCTTGGTGGTATAACCGACGAGCACATATACCTTGTTCATCTCCTTCCTCTTGGGCTTCCTGCGCTGATCGTTTATCTTGCGCTTAACGAAGTTCAAAGCCCTGTTGGGAAGGTTACGCAAAGCACGCACCGTTGTCCTTCCGATGGAGCCGAAGACGCCGGTGATCACTTCTCCGATATTCCTGTCCTTCTTAACGGCAGGCCTGTTTCCCTTAGAATTTCTCATGATCTATAAGATTATATAATTCTTTTACCTATTTTTGAATCACGAATTCTTTCCGCTCCTCACCTCCATCGAGCTTCTCATCGAGAAGCCTTATGGCAGTCTCCTGCTGACGGAAGAACGTCGTCCTTGCGATATAAAGGAAACCGGCCACTTCAAAACACGTCATCTGTTTTACATACCTCATGTAAAGGATATCCGAATAGGGCGACGGCATCTCAAGGATCAGGAGCAATACATCCACGGCCTGCTTATAGTCCGAAAGGACCTTCTCGGCCTTGGCCATCTGCTTCTCGAAGAACTTCTGATAACCCATGGAGATATCGATCATCTCCCCGGTCATATCACCGTCGCTCTTGCCGAGATAGTACGTATTCATTACTCTGATCTTGGAATGTCTGGTGTAATAATGGTCACGGAGCAGGTCGTTGCCGTCTGCGATGGCACACTTTGCATACCAGATGAGTCTTTTTGCATACTTTCCGTCAAAATCCAGATCGTGTGCCAGATTCTTAAGTATCCTTTTGGTTTCTTCAATCATTTCAGGTTCCTCCCCTCATTTTCGTCAAAAACAAACATGTGTTTGACATCGGTTTAAGTTTTCTATAAAATCATATTAAGAAAATATGTTTGGAGGTTTCGGTATGGCAGTAACAAAGTCAGAGAAGTCCATCGACCGCGTATACAATTACGTCAGGCAATTCATACACGAGAACGCACTCTCCCCCTCTGTAAGGGATATCTGCAAGGGTGCCGGTCTTAAATCCACATCCTCGGTCCATACTTATCTCAAGAAACTTGATGAGATGGGAAAGATTGAATATCGTCCCGGCATGAGAAGGGCAATAATACTTAAGAACAATCCGGATACGGAAACAGCTGCGGAGATCAGTCCTGTCGCACCGAAGGCGGATGTGGTCGCTCTCCCCTGTATAGGTAAGATCACGGCCGGTGTTCCCATCTTCGCGCACGAGGATTATTCCGAATCATTCTATGTAAGCAAGTCGTTGATCGGGAGCGATGAATGCTTCCTTCTTAAGGTCAGCGGAACAAGTATGATAAATGCTCACATACTCGACGGAGATTACCTGATCATCAGAAAGCAGAACACAGCTAACGAGGGCGACATCATCGCGGCTTTGATCGACGATGAGGCCACAGTTAAGAGATACGGTAAGCAGAACGGCGTTCCTTACCTCTTCCCCGAGAACGATCTCTTCTCGCCGATCCCCTTCAACACCGAGGGCTGCAAGATCCTCGGTAAGGTCATCGGCCTGCATAGATACTCGATCAGCTGATCCCAACCACTGAATCAATAAAAACCTCCTTGACGTCAATATAACAGGTCAGGGAGGTTTTTGTTTGCATTTTTGCAAGAATTACCAAAATGGTAATCATTTATTAACATTATTTCCGATTCTTGAGGATTTCAAGGCAAGTTTCGGCATTTTCCCTTGATGTTCTTGTCCTGTCCAGCTTCACGATACCGTCAATATAGCGGTACCAGGTGAGCTGTCTCTTGGCATAGTGTCTGGAATTGAGCTTTATATCGTAGATCGCCTTATCGAGCATCGCCCTGTCATTCGTACCGTTATTTAGATATTCCTTGAACTCCTTATAACCGATCGCCTGAAAGCACGTGGATTTCTTATCGATATCAAGGGAATAAAGGAATCGGGCCTCTTCCTCCAATCCCAGATCCATCATCTTATCGACCCTTCTGTTGATCCTGTCGTAAAGGATGTCCCGGGCATCCTCGTAATCGGGTTCAAAGAGGATAAAAGGATAACGGGGACCCGTCTTCTTTGAATCCCTGTTCCATTCCGTAAATGTCTTACCCGTGGCTCTATATACCGCCAGGGCCCTTATGACCCTCCTGGTATTGTTCCTGTGGATCTTCGATGCAGCTTCGGGATCTATTGATTCCAGCTCTCCGTATATCCCGTCGATCCCCGATGATCCCGCCTCTTCATAAAGACCGTTAACGATCTCGTCGGGAACAGGCTCATCCACATATCTGATGCCGTCCCTCAAGGCAGATACATATTGACCGGTACCTCCGCATATGACGGGGAGCTTTCCCCTTCCCATTATGTCTTCTATGGATTCGAAGCAGAGCTTGAGATAGTCGTTGACGGAGAAATCAGTTCCGGGATCCACGACATCGATAAGATGATGGGGTATCTCTTCCCTTTCCTCAGCCGATGCCTTGGCTGTCCCCACGTCCAGATGCTTATAGATCTGCATGGAATCACAGGAGATGAGTTCTCCCCCCGTCAGCCTGCAAAGCTCCAGTGCCACATCGGATTTACCGCTTGCGGTGGGACCGCAGATTATGGGAATGGCGGAATAACCCTCGATCATCAGATTATCCTCTTAAACCTTTTCTCGAGGTCCGTAAGTGTTATCTTAAAGAACGTGGGCCTTCCGTGGGCGCAGTGGCAGGGATCCTCCAGATCTCTCATCTGGTTTATAAGGGACCAGGCCTCCTCCTCAGTGATCTTATCGTGGGCCTTTATGGCTGCCTTACATGCGGTGGTCTGGATAAGGGAGTCCCAGATCTTTCCCTTTACGGGAACCTCCTTCTTAAGGTCGCCCAGCACCTGCTCGAATATGACCGAGGGCTTTGACATCTTCTTCAGACGGTCCTCGGACCTGGTGGCTATGGGAATGGATCTTAAGGCTATCTGGCGATCACCCAATACTTCTATATCAAATCCGTTCTCCACGAAGCTGTCCTTATTGTCGGAAACAAAGGAATGATCCGCTGCGGTAAGTTCCACAATCTGGGGAACCAACAGTACCTGAACGTTCCTCTTTCTCTCATCGTCGGATATCTTCTTGCTTGAGAACCTCTCGTAGAGCACACGCTCGTGGGCGGCATGCTGATCGATAAGATACACGTCCTCCCCGGACTCGATGATTATAAAGGTAGAGAACAGGAATCCCACGAGCCTTCCCTCCAATATCCTTTGGATATCGTCGTTGGGAACATCACCTGATCTTATGGCGACGGGAGTTCCGGCTTCCTTAACCTCTGGGGCCTCTTCTTGCTTTGCATCTTCCTTTATCTCCTCAGCCTTATCCTCCATGGAGGAAATGTCGGGCTTAAACTCCGATAATATCTCCAAGAGATCTGAGACCGCCTTAGAGGATTCGGCCGTGACCTTATTACTCATGTCAAAACGGAGCTGTTCCCGTTCCTTCATGAGTTTCTTCTCCTCCCCGGGTTTCTCTTCTTTCCCGAAGGTAAAGGGAATATCATCGTTCCCCCCGGAAAGGGCATTTTTAATTGCATGATATACGGCCCTGAAAACATCGGACTCGTTGGTGAACTTGACCTCCGCCTTCTGGGGATGGACATTGACATCCAGTTCATTGGAAGGAACGAGCACCGATATGAAACATACGGGGAACCTGTTCTTCATGACGCTTCCCTTATATGCCTCATCGATGGCCGTGGAGATGGAGCGGTTCCTTATGACCCTGTCATTTACATAGATATACTGAAGGCCCCTGTTACCGCGGACAAGGGAAGGCTTTCCCGTGAATCCCCTGACCTTTATACCGTTATATTCATTATCCAGCTCCACGAGATCCGATGTTACGTTCTTTCCGTAGATGCTGTATATCGCATCCCTCATGTCTCCGTTTCCCGGGGTCGTCAGGATGGTCTTCCCGTCCTTTATAACTTTAAAGGATATATCGGGATTAATGATCGCCGTCTTCTCCATAAAGGAACAGATATACATTCCCTCGGTGGAATCCCTTTTAAGGAACTTATATCTGGCGGGGATATTGGCGAAAAGCTCCCGTACCTCCACGGTGGTTCCCGTGTCACATGGGCGCTCGGTCACCTCTTCTTCAATGCCGTTACAATATCTGACATAAGTTCCTATGTCGTTATCCGCCGTCTTGGTGAGAACGGAGCAGGTGCTGCAGGAAGCTATGGAAGCAAGAGCTTCACCGCGGAATCCCTGGGTGGAAAGCTCATAGATATCCTCTATGGTCCTGATCTTTGATGTGGCATGTAAAAGGAAGGCCTTCTGTGCATCGTCGGGTTCCATACCGATACCGTTATCCGTGACACGGACAAGGGAAATACCGCCGTTTGCAAATTCCACGGTTATGGCGCTTGCCCCGGAGTCGATGCTGTTATCCACGAGTTCCTTAACCACGGAGACAGGTCTTTCTATGACCTCTCCCGCCTTGATCTTATTGGCTGTCAGGGGATCGAGTACGTTAATCCTTCCCACGATCAGTCATCCTCCGTTCTTACTGTTTCCGTCAATTGATAAAGGATATTCATGGCCTCGAGGGGCGTTAATCTCGTTATATCGATATCCCTTATGGTCTGTCTGACCTTATCTTCCTTGCGGAATACCACATTGTCCGGGTTAAATATGGAATCCTGTCCCGGCATGGCCGCGGAGGATATGACCTCCACCCCGTTTTCCGTATCCACATTGCCCTTGACCTTGAACTTGCCTATCCTCTCCAGTTCCTTGAGTATGGATCTGGATCTTTGGAGCACATCCGAAGGGATGCCCGCAAGCCTTGCTACTTCGATACCGTAACTGTCGGAAGTTCCCCCGGGTACGATCTTATGCAGGAACATGACGCCTTCATCGCTCTCCCTGACATCCACATGGCAATTGAATACTCCGTTGGTCATGCGCTCAAGCTGATTGAGCTCGTGGTAGTGGGTGGCGAATATGGTCCTGGAATAAAGGATATTGGGATCCGTTATATATTCGATCACTGACCAGGCGATGGAAAGACCGTCATAGGTGCTGGTTCCCCTTCCCACCTCATCCAGGAGCAGAAGGCTCTTTCTGGTGGCATTCCTCAGTATGGAGGAGACCTCCTTCATCTCCACCATAAAAGTTGACTCTCCCATGGAGATATCGTCGGAGGCGCCGATCCTGGTGAATATCTGGTCCACTAAGCCTATCCTGGCTTCGGAGGCCGGGACGAAGGAGCCGATCTGGGCAAGGAGCACGATGATGGCCACCTGTCTCATATATGTGGACTTACCGGCCATATTGGGACCCGTCAGTACCATGAGCCTCTTATCGTCGTTAAGATCCGTATCGTTGGGGATAAAGCTTCCCTCGTTACCGATCATCTTCTCCACCACCGGGTGTCTTCCGTTCTTGATCTCTATGACCTCGGAGTTATCCACCACGGGTCTCACATAACCCTCCTCGGAAGCGAGTTCCGCAAGGGATGTGACGGTATCCAGCAGCGCCACCGCCCTGGCTGTATTAAACAGTCTTTGCGAGCAGGAATTGACCTGTTCCCTTATCTTGGTGAACAGTTCATATTCCAGGGAGATCCTCTTACTCTGGGCACCGAGGATCTTATCCTCCAGTTCCTTGAGCTTGGGACTTATATATCTCTCGTTATTGGCAAGGGTCTGCTTCCTGGTATATTCCGGAGGAAGTTCAGCGGTATTGCTCCTGGGGACATCCACATAGTAACCGAAGACCCTGTTATAGCCGATCTTCAGGTTCTTGATGCCGGTCCTCTCCTTCTCTTCCTTCTCCAGGGACATTATATATTCCTTGGCATTGGTGGCGATCTCACGGAGCTCGTCTATCTCGGCGGAGTACCCTTTCTTGATTATGTCACCATCCTTAATGGTAACGGGGGCATCCTCGTTTATGGATTCCTCAAGAAGGACCCTGATGTCCTCCAGGGGGTCAAGAAGGCTCTTTATCTCCCGGAAGGTACCCTTTGAAAAATTCTCCAACGTCTCCTTAAGGAAGGGGAGCTTTCCCAGGGAATTCCTCAGGGATATCATTTCCCTGGCATTTATGCTGCCCAGGGAGACCTTAGCCGCTAACCTCTCGATATCGTATAGACCCGTAAGACCTTCCATGATCTCACGTCTGTTTATAAACTTGTCGTTTGCCTCCTGGACGGCGTCCAGCCTTGAATTGATGGAGGAAGTGACGATCAGGGGCTCTTCCACCCACTTGCGCAGAAGCCTTCCTCCCATGGCGGTCTTCGTACGGTCTATCGCCCAAAGAAGAGATCCCTTTTTCGATTTGGATCTTATGGTGGAGGTGAGTTCGAGGTTGAGCCTTGTGGTGAGATCAAGTTCCATGGTCTCGGAGAGCTTGAAGCACCTTATATCCTTAAGATGCATCACCTCCCCCGTCTGGGTCTCCCTGGCGTAGGATACCAGGGCGCTGATCGCGCAGAGCATAAGCTCATCGTCCTGGAACTTTTCCCTTCCCATTATGTTAAAGGACTTATCCTCCCTTATGGCGGAAGACGAGAACTCCCTTTCACTTCTTTGGGTGAAGGAAGTATGGAAGCCCTTAAGTATCGTCTTATATTCCGCCGTATCGGCGAAGGCGGGATTATGAAGTATCTCCGAAGGAAGATACTTGCCGATAAGATTGATGAGGTGCTCGGAGTTATCCGCAAAAACAAGCTCCGTGGCTTCAAAATCCCCGGTGGTTATGTCGGAGACCGCGACTCCGAACTGGGACCCCACACACATGATGCTCATGAGGTAGTTATTCCTGCGGTCGTCGAGATTTGCCGTATCCGTAAGGGTTCCGGGGGTCAGGACCTTAACGATACCCCTCTTTACCAGTCCCTTTGCCAGGGCAGGGTCCTCCAGCTGCTCGCAAATGGCCACCTTATGACCCAGGGACACGAGCCTGTTGGCATAGGTGGAGAAGGCGTGGAAAGGAACACCGCACATGGGCGCCCTCAGGTTATTACCGCAATCCCTGGCCGTAAGGGTCAGTTCAAGGGTCTTGGAAACGTAGAGTGCATCATCGAAAAACATCTCATAGAAGTCGCCGAGCCTGTAGAAAAGGATCGTATCGCCGAGTCTTTCCTTCATCTCGGCGTACTGCTTCATCATGGGAGAGAGCTTCTCCCTGTCGATATCGGAAAGTCTTCTGGGATTATCGTTACTCATGAGAACGCCTCCAGAACACCGTCAACGGAATATGGCCTTGCCCCGGTGAAGTTCACCATGGCAAGTCTTCCCTCCAGGTCTCCCTCCACCCTGATATTATCGGGGATCGTGAAGTTGATGAGATGGTTGGACATAGTCCTTCCGGTAAATATCTCATCGGAACCCGTGCTCCTGCCTTCTATCAGTACCTCCTCTGTCTTGCCCACCTTGGCAAGATTTGACTTATATGTAAGATCGTTCTGAAGATCAAGTAATCTTTGGAATCGCTCCGATACCACCTCCGCGGGGATCTGGTCCGGCATGGAAGCCGCCCTCGTTCCGGGTCTTATGGAATACTGGAAGGTGAAGGCAAAATCATATTGAGCCCTCCTGACCACATCAAGGGTCCCCTGAAAGTCCTCCTCGGTCTCCCCGGGGAATCCCACGATTATGTCGGTGGAAAGGGATCCTTCGGGGATCAGCTTCCTGAAGCGCTCCACGACGGACATATACTTCTCCACCGTATAGGGCCTGTTCATCTTCTTAAGCAGAGCATCGGAACCGCACTGTACCGGAAGGTGCAGATGGGTCTCGATGTTCTTATACTCTGCCATTATGTCTATGACCTCGTCCGATATATCCTTGGGATGGGAGGACATGAACCTGATCCTGTTTATCCCCTCGACCTCGGCACAGGCTCTGAGGAGATCCGGAAACGACCTGTTATCTTCGCTCCTGTAGGAGTTGACGTTCTGACCCAGGAGCATCACTTCCTTATAGCCCTTCTCCCCAAGGGATCTGACCTCCTCCACCACAGAAGAGAAATCCCTGGATCTCTCCCTGCCCCTTGTGTAGGGAACGATGCAGAAACTGCAGAAATTATTACATCCGTACATTATGGGCACCAATGCCCTGAACTTACGCAGCCTGGTAACGGGGATCATGGAATCGTCCGCTATGTAATCCTCGGCACTTATGTTGACCAGCTGTTTCTTCCTTCTTAAGCAATCACGAAGGAGTACGGGGAAAAGATGTATCTGCTGGGGATCGAACACGAGATCCACATAGGGGAAGCTCTTCTTGATCCGATCCACGTTTTCCTTGACCTTCATCATGCATCCGCAGACGATGATCAGCATGTCACGGTTATCCTTCTTGTCGGCCTTATATACTCCGAGATTACCGAATAACCTGTCCTCGGCATTCTCCCTTACGGCACAGGTGTTGAGAAGGACGATATCGGGAGCCCCCTCCCCCTTATGCTCTCTGATGCCCATGGCCTCGAAGGTTCCGTAGATCTTCTCGCTGTCCGACTCATTGAGCTGACACCCGTAGGTCCTTATGCTGAAGGAGACCTCCCGTCCCTCCTTAAGGCTTTTGGAAGAAAAGTATTCTCTTAACTCGCTTATGGCCTCCCTTACGGGAACCATCTCATTATCTGTAACTTTAACTATCGACATTTATATACCTCTAAAATTCCTAAAGCATATTATACTAGAAAAAGAGGATTTTGTATTATAATTAAATCTATGATCAGAAGAATGAAAAAGCTCCTGTCGGGCATTGCCCTTGTCCTGACATTCATTATATTCTCGGGGTCCTTCGGCCCCGTTCTTGCGGTTAACGACGAGTTTGACGACCCCGAAGATGATGTGGTCTCCCAAAATGAGGCCTATGACGACCTTCTTAACGAGACTCCGGCGGATGCACCCCAGGTTACGGGCACCGCTTATCTCCTTTTCGACGCCCAGTCAGGGCAGGTCCTCATGGGAAGAAATCTTGACCAGCCCCTTGAGCCCGCGGGCGTTACGAAGCTCATGACGGTGCTCCTTGCCCTGGAAAACCTGGAGCTCGACGACACGATAACAGTCACGGCGGACATGTATATAACGATCCCCGAGGACTTTGTAACACTTGGCATCACGGAGGGTGAAGAAGTCACCGTACACGACATGATCTATGCGGCCCTCCTCCAGTCGGCCAACGACGCCTGCATGGCCCTGGCCATCAAGACATCGGGCTCCGAGACGGCCTTCATTTCCAAGATGAATACCAGGGCCCGGGAACTCGGCTGTACCGCCACCAACTTCACCACCTGCTACGGTAACGGAGACATCGCGAACACCTGTACGGTAAAGGACATGTGCCTGATACTTCAGGAATGCCTTAACTACGAGGTATTTACGGAGTATTCCACCACTTTCCAGCACACCATGCCCCCCACGAACCTTTACGGCGAGACCAGGATCATGAGTAATTCCAACCGTTTCATATCCACCCAGGAATACTCCTACGCCAACTATGTGGGCGGTATTACGGGTTATTCCGAGACCGTGGGATTCACCATGGCCTCCGCCGCCAGAAAGAACGGCAGGACATTGATCGGAGTCATCTTCGGAGCAACGGGCTCCGAGAGCAGATACAGCGACATGATCGACCTGTTCGAGTACGGCTATTCCGGCTTTTCCACCATTGCCATAGAACCCGGAGAGTTTACCCCCCTTTATAACGACACCATAAGCTATATCGACGGTCTGCTCCTGAAGACGGATCTCGGAGTCATCGACTCCTCCATGGAATTCTCATCGTACCTTTCCACCACTTCCTACAGGGTCGCCCTGGGAAGCACGAACGTCATCGACCTGTCGGAAGTCGTTATCGATACCACCCAGGACGATCAGGAATTCAATATTCCCATATGCAAGACCTATTCCGACGGAAAGACGTATATCGTGGGCAACTTAAGGCTCCATATCGCCGTTAAGGACAAGGTCATCGAAGTTAATCCCGAGAAACACACGGTGTGGGCCGACATCAGGAACGTTCTCCTCACCATAATCGGCATCACGACACTGATAATAATCCTCATGGCATTGCTCCTCTATTACAGGAAACAGGCCAGGAAAAGGAACGAGGAAGAATACCGTAACAGGTCTACCCTGCTTTGATCAGAACTTGAAGAAGAATCTCTGACCGTCCGAACTCACCAGGGGATCTGTTCCGAGATATTCCGTAAGCTCGGGGATCATGTTCTCTATCTCACCCTCGGTATAACCCCTTCTGTCGATATAGACGCCGGAAAAGCCCTCGCGCCTTACTTCGTTTATCCTCATGGTAAGATCCCAGCTCCTGACGGAAAGATTCCAAAGATCAGAGGACCTTCCCTTGATACCGCCGTAACTCCATCTTACGGTATCGGTATTGAGATATGCATTCATAAGAAGGTAGTCGTTCATCTCGTTTGATCTGCCGCCCTCGGGGAATCTGTGATAGGGCATGACATAGACCATATCCCCGTCCTCAAGGATATCTTCTATACTTCCGAAGAACTCCCGGTCGATCTGAAGCTCCCTTGCGTTACGGGAGAACTCCTCGTAGTGTTCTGTAAAGCCCGGCAGCACGTCGTAGACCGAGACAAGGAGGATCACGGCGGCAGCGGCATAAAGTAACACTTTGGACGCCTTGCTCTTCCTATCCTTCACATATTCCATAAACCTCTCTGAATAGATCGCCAGAACGACGATACACATGAAAAGGATGAATATGGAGATCCTGTTATAGGATCTTAAAAGGGTGAAATAAAGGCTGACCAGGGCCGAGAATCCGCCGAAGGTGCCCAGTAAGATGGCAAATACGATAAAGGAAGACATTATCTTCAAGATATCCGTCTTGCGGTCATCCTTTTTGAAGGGACAGATCAGTGTTATAAGGGACAGGAAGAATCCTATGATCCCCGCGATCCCCAGGTATGAACTGACATTCTCGTTGATATAGAGCATGTTATTGTTGAACCTGCCGTTGATGCTGGAGAAGATCTTCCATCCGTGGGTGTTAAAGGGTATCAGCATCTCCGCTATCTGAAGGGAATAGATCTCACTTTGAACGGGCTCCCTGGAGGCAACATCCAGATTATTACCGTTCTTCGCCTCGAAGATGAATACGGGTATCAGGGCGATCATGAAGAAAAGAGCTATCAGGAATATAACGCCCAAAGGCTTTGCCGCCTGACGAAGGCTCCTTGTCCTGAAATACCTGATGACACAGGAGAACAAAAGGAAGTAGCAGGTAAATATCGCATAGTATCCCCAGCCGTTATTGGGTATGAGGACAATAAACACAAGGGTCATTATGTTCTTGGGATTCTTGAAGAATCCCTTACCTATCTTCAGATAGTCTTCTCCCTCCGTGGCGCACCAGATACAAAGGAGTACGGAAAGGGGCACGAAGTAGCAGACGCTTAAGGAGAAATGCATCAGGGATCTGAAGAACATATAGGGTGAAACACCGTAGAAGAATGAGCCGATCGCCGATATGGCCCTCCCCGTTCCGATCTGCCTCAGGACAAGATAAGCCATGGAGCAGCAAAGGGAGTAGTTGATGAGCAGCGAGACATTCATGGTGACGTAGATATCCCTTGTCACCATAACAAGGAGCTTTACGATAAGAAGCTCGAAGTTCATTAGATAGAAACCCGAGAAATCGTAGATATCGCTTCCGAAGGGGGCTCCCAGCCTGTCGTTATGGACAAGCCATCCCTTCTCCTTTATGAGCTTAGCCAGCATATACCACTGGTTAACGTCATCTCCGTCATAGGTATAGGGGGTCTTTAATCCGAACCTGAAGAAGCCCAGTACAAAATACATGAGGATGAAACACGCTGCAAAGATCCCGAATGAGATAAGAAGGTCCTTCTTGAACGAATCCTTATTTCCCATTAAAAAGCTCCTTCTTTCAAAAAAAGTTTACTTAGGCTATTATACTATAAGGCGTAAGAAATTGATAAGTCGGGGAATTAAGATGCAGGATATCAGGAAGAAGATAGCTGGACTCAAGCCGGGCGACATGGTTTTCTACCTCACTTTCCTGTTCTTTTTTAACCTCTATTTCTTCGTTACCACGGAGTTCTTCTTCGAAGGGACAAAGAGCATAACAGGTCCCCTTCTGCTCCTTTACAAGGTCTTTTTCACGATACTTTACTCCTACTGTTTCCACGTGGTCTTTATTCAGATCGAAAGGGTTAAGGACCGCATCATACCCATAGCCCTGTTTCTCGTGACCCTGATCTACTCCTGTAAGAGGGAGCCCGATCCCTCGGGTTACCTTTATATCATCTTCGTCTTCGTGATGCTCATAATAGCCTCCTACAAAAAGAGCGGAAGGATGATCATGCTCCTTTGTCTTATAAGTTCCTGGGCATGGCTTATCATCTGTTTCCTTGCAAGCCGGGCGGGCATCATAACGGATCTTGTGGACATAAACGGCAGACATGCCTTCGGCATCGTCTTTGCAACGGATCTGGGATGCCACCTTTTCTTCACCGCCGTTGCCGTCTGCATCCTGAGGGACGGAGAATTAAAGAAACGGGACTATGCTGTCCTTGTGGCGCTCCTTCTTATCAATGTTCTGTTTGTAAGGGCAAAGATCAGCATCATCTGTACCTTCCTTTTGCTCCTGATATCGGTCATGGCACCGGTGATACGTAAGAGATCTTTAGGAAACAGGAAGAAACTGCTTCTCACTTACGGTCTCATCACGGGACTGGCCTTCGTCTTCTTCGCGGTATTCACCATAGCCTGGTCCTACGGGTACGATCCCTCCCCGGATGTCTTCTACAATAAGTACGGGTTCCTTAATACGCTGAGGATAAGGCTTCGGGTCGGCCGTGAAGCCTTCGACAACTACGGCATCACCTTATGGGGACAGAACGTCATAAGCAACGGCTGGACGATCGATTCCATGAACGATCCTGATTACCACTACTTTTTCCTTGATATCTCCTATGTGAGGCTCCTCTTCCACAACGGGATCGCAATGCTCACCGCATTCCTGTTCATGGAGTCACTCCTGCAGTTTAAGTTCTACAGAGAGAAGAAGTTCTTCCTGATGGGAGTTCTCGCCATTATCGCTCTTGATATGGCCATCGAGCACCACATGACGGAGATGAGCTACAACTTCCCTCTCCTTCTGCTTTTTGCGGAAACGGATCTTAATCGTTCTTCTTCGTGAAGATGATTAGCTTGCTTGCCACGTAATTCAGGATCACCACGATAACATTGGCGATAAACTTGATTATCAGAGCATTGAATCCCAGAACATCGATAAAGATGTACATAAACACCGTCTCCACGAGGAGAGTTCCGAGCCTGCAGGCAAAAAAGGATACTACCTCCTTAATAATGCCCGCCGATTCCCGGACCTTGCTCTCAAAGACCCAGATCCTGTTTGTTACGTAAGCAAACAGGCAGGAGATGATCCAGGCCGTAACATTGGACGGGACCGTTTCCATTGCCAGCATATTAAACAGGAACCAGAATGCGATTATGTTAACGAGAGTCGTCGCCACCCCGAATATGAGGTACAGGACGACGCTCTTATACTTTACGAGAAGTCCCTTTACCTTGTCGATCATGCCTTAAGCACGGCAGCCGCAGTGTCGAGGGCCCTTCTGGCAACCACATCCATATCGTAATACTTGTACTCGCCGAGCCTTCCGCCGAAGATGACCCCGGAAGTCTTGTCGGCCATTTCCTTATAGCCTTCGTAGATCTTCATGTTCTTATCGTCGTTGACGGGATAATAGGGCTCGTCTTTAACTGTCCACTCGGAGCTGTACTCACGGCTGATGACCGTCTTCTCCTGGGTGCCGAACTCAAAGAATTTGTGCTCGATGATCCTGGTGAAGGGTGTATCGGAATCGGTGTAGTTCACCACCGCATTACCCTGGAAATTGGGCTTATCGAGTATCTCCGTCTCGAATCTTACGGAACGGTACTGGAGCGTTCCCAGGCTGTAGTCGAAGAATCTGTCCACGGGACCCGTATAGACGATGGTGTCAGCCATGGCAGTATACTTTTCGCGATCGTCGAAGAAATCACAGTTGAGGCGCACTTCTATACCCTCGAGCATCTTCTCCACCATCTTGGTATAGCCGCCCATGGGGATACCCTGATAGAGTGCATTGAAGTAATTGTTATCGAAGGTGAGCCTTACTGGAAGTCTCTTGATTATGAAGCTGGGAAGCTCCGTGCAGGGTCTGCCCCACTGCTTCATGGTGTATCCCTTAATGAGTTTCTCGTATATGTCGCGGCCAACAAGGCTTATGGCCTGCTCTTCAAGGTTACGGGGCTCCGTTATGCCGGATTCCTTTCTCTGCTCCTCGATCTTTCTTTGGGCTTCCTCGGGGGTGACAACTCCCCACATCTTGTTAAAGGTGTACATATTGAAAGGAAGCGAATAAAGCTCGCCCTTGTAGTTGGCAACTGGGGAATTCGTATATCTGTTGAAGTCGGCGAATCTGTTAAGGTATTCCCAGACTTCCCTGTCGTTCGTATGGAAGATATGGGCTCCGTACCTGTGTACGTTGATACCCTCCACTGATTCCGTATATATGTTGCCTGCTATGTGATCCCTCTTATCGATGACCAGTACGCTCTTACCGGCATCCTTCATCTGCCTTGCAAAGATAGCGCCGTAAAGGCCTGCGCCCACGCAAAGAAAGTCGTATTTCATTGAAGTTTACTCCTTGATCATTCTGTTGAACGCACATATTATAGCACGAACAGAGGACTTTGTTACGGAAGACGATACACCGGCACCGAGGAACACCTGTCTGTCGGAAGTCCTCCTGATCTCGATATACGTGATAGCGGCGGAATCGGTACCGCTCTTCATGGCGTGCTCACTATACATATTGATGGAGAATCCCACACCCGTATATGCGGAGAAGGCATTTACGAAGGCATCGAGGAGACCGTTACCCGCACCCTTGATGGTGGCCTTGGATCCGTTGACCGTGATGACCGCCTCCACCTCGGACTTCTTATCCCCCAGGGCATGCTCGGTGAAGGAGAGCAGTCCGTAGGGAGCCAGCACGTTGATGTAGTTATCATCGAAAAGCTCGAAGACCTGCTGGGGCAACAGTTCCGTCTCATGGGAGTCGGTCTCCTGCTTAATGACCTTGATGAAATCACGCTGGAAGCTCTTGGGCAGGATAACACCGAAGAAGTTCTCCATGACATAGGAGACTCCTCCCCTTCCGGACTGGCTGTTGATCCTGATGATGGGCTCGTAATCCCTTCCCACATCCGCGGGATCGATGGGCAGATAGGGAACCTCCCAGATGTCCGATCCCCTCTCTTGCATCTTTTTCTTACCCTTGTTGATGGCATCCTGATGGGAACCGGAGAAAGCGGTAAATACTAGTTTTCCCGCCCAGGGATGCCTGGGTTCCACATGCATTCCCGTGCATTCTTCGTATACATCGATGCATCTGTTTATGTTGGAGAAATCAAGCTCGGGATCCACCCCCTGCATCATCATGTTGATTGCCAGAGTGATTATGTCCACGTTACCGGTGCGCTCTCCGTTTCCGAACAGGGTTCCCTCCACCCTGTCTGCACCCGCCAGCATACCCAGTTCCGATGCGGCTACTGCAGTACCCCTGTCGTTGTGGGTATGGACGGAAACGATCATCTGATCCCTCCATCTCGTATTCTTGCAGAAGTATTCGATCATGTCGGCGTAGACGTTGGGAAGGGTGTATTCCACCGTCTCGGGCAGATTGATGATAGCCTTGTTCTCCTTAGTCGGTTGCCATACATCGAGTACGGCATCGCAGATCCTCACCGCAAAGTCAGGCTCCGTGGAGGAATAGCTCTCGGGAGAATACTCAAGGATATATTCCGTATCACCCCTCGCAGAATCGATATACTCCTTGATCATCCTGGCACCGTCAACGGCCAGCTCAACGCACTGATCCTGATCGAATCCGAATACCACTTCACGCTGCAGGGTGCTCGTGGAATTATAAAGGTGGATAACCGCCTTGGGGGCACCGTAAACGGCGTCCATGGTCTTGGAGATTATATGTTCCCTGGACTGGGTGAGCACCTGAATGGCAACATCATCAGGTATCAGATCGTTATCGATCAGATATCTGCAGAAATTATAGTCAGTCTCCGAAGCCGCGGGGAATCCGATCTCGATGGTCTTGAAGCCCAGTTCCACCAGGAATTTGAAGAACTCCAGTTTCTGATCGAGGTTCATGGGGACCTCCAAAGCCTGGTTGCCGTCCCTGAGGTCCACGGAACACCATATGGGTGCCCTGTCGATGGTCCTGCCCGGCCATTCCCTGTTCTCGATCTTAACTTCCGGGATCTTTCTGTACTTTTTGTAGTTCATCTTCTCCTCCAATAAATACGACCCTCCGTCTTATAGAGACGAAGGGTCGTTCGCGGTACCACTCTATTTCATCATAAAGATGCACTTTACGGATACGGGATACTCTCCGATATCCTGTCCCTGTAACGGTGGACATCCGTCCTCTCCTACTTATCCGACGGGATGTTCAGATGGCTGCTCCGGGGTGAGTTCCCTTGGGTTTGCGGCTGTCTTGCACCTACCGACAGCTCTCTGTACGCATTTACCTGAGGTACTGATCCCCATCTACGCTTTGGTCTATTTTTATGATAATAACAAATCGTTATCTAAAGGTCAAACCTCACCGACGGTGCAGACACCGTAGGCCATAAGTTCGCCATCCGCATCATCTTCCCAGAGTGCACAGATATAGATTCCGTCAACTACGGAAGAATCAAGGATGATATCGTAGTAAGGTCCGTCGGAATATGTAGTCTGATTAACTGTTCCGTAATCCAGGAATGTGAAGTCATTGAAATCCGTTGTTCCGAGAGGAGCATAATAGAATTCATAGTATCTTCCGGGATCGGATGTCTCAGTTGTCCTTACCGCGAGCATGATCTCGGATGTGCCGCTGGGGTACTTACCGCCAACGAGCCACTCTTCATTTTCAGTATCCCACCAGTCGAGAAGATCGACACTCGAGGATACGATCTCTGTTGCACCTGCGGTGAAATCATCGGGAGCCGTATCACCGGAGGGCGTTGACGTGGGCGTTGACGTGGGAGTTGCGGAACCGTCAGCGGCGCCGTATGTACTATTTACAACGGTACAAGTATTGGATGCGATCTGAGTTCCGTCAAGAGCGAAGAACGTGATGGTGTACTCGCCGCTGTAAAGATATCCGTCAGGAGCAGAAACAGCGGGAACATCGGATGCATAGAAATAAGCCTCGATATACATACCGGAATCGGACCTGTCGGAAGATGTATAAATGGTCGATCCGTTATAAGCTACCTCATAGTAGAAATCCCATATGAAGGAATAGTCCTGGGCGTCAATCGTGGGAATGATATCAAGCTCGATATCCGTGGCATTAGTGTATGTTACACCGTCACCGTCATCCCACCACCACTCGGTATGGTCTACGCAGGGAATATAGTCACTGCCGTTGGAAACTGTAGGAACGGCTGCAGCTACGGAAGGTGTGTAATATAAAAGATACTCGTAGATATCAGAGAAGAAATAATCATCAGAGATAATGAGTTCTCCGTTGTCGTCGTATTCGAATTCGAATGTCTCCGTTCTGGTAAGCATCATGCCGGAGACGTTCATCTCAGATGCAAGCTCGTCAAGGGTAGTTGCATAGGAATCGTCGTCAATACTGTAGTAGTCAGGCTCGGAGAAATCAACATCGATGCTTCCGCCGTTCTCGGTAAGCACGGCAGAATCCTCGTTGATAACATAAGTTGTCCTGTTTGCAATAGCCTCATAAACGACCTTCTCATCGTAGTTGTCGAGGTTAAGGATATCCGCAATACCCGCAGTGGTATCCTCATCATAAGCGCAGATCTGGGCGATGGTATCCACATCCATATTGACGATGGCATCGGCAAGAGCCTCGGCACGCTCGATAAGGGCGCCTGCGAAGGAGATCTCAAAATCCTTGAAAGCAAACAGCTTATCAAAATCCTTGGAATCATAATTGGAAAGTACCCACTCGTCATCCTCAAGGGAGAACTCCATGGTTACCTTTATCTCCTGGACCTCCTCGGAATCAGCAAGTGCTGCGGTGAATGTATCGAGATCGGAAGTATTCTCCTCGTCCTCTGCAACGGCCTCATAATCGACCATTGTGAAGATTACATCAACGGATCCCTCTTCATCCTTTGTCGAACCCTCGGCGGAATCCTCATCGATCTCGAAGCTCATCGTATCCGCGATGGCCTCATCGATCTCATCGAGCTCTTCACCGAATGCTGCAACAAGCTCTTCCTTATCCGCCTTCTTCAATCCCGCAAGATCAGCAATATCCTCGGCATTGAGATCACATACGGCATTGGCAACTTCTTCTGCCTTATCGATGATCTGATCCTTGGACTTATCCAGGATACTGCTACAAGCGGTAACAGATGCGATCATTGAAGCGCAGATAAAAAGTGACGTTACTTTTTTGAAAGACTTCATGTCATCTTCCCTCCTTAATAACAATTAATTAATAATACCAAATTTTTTGATATTTATAAAGCCTGTTAACAGGTCATTCCACGAGGATCGTGGAATAAGCCAAAAGAGGAGCCGAAGCGGGATCGTTATTATCAGGGACATCTTCATACATCATGCACATGTATAGTCCCGGTTCAAGCGTTTCATAGTACATCAGGAAGAACTCGTCGCTACTTCCATCAAAGTAGGCGTAATCCTCATATACGGGGTCAAGCGGACCCACCTGATGACCGTTATTGTAGTAGTATTCGTAGTAGACCTCATCGGGATCATCCTCAAATGTTGCCACTACTGTTATACCGAGCAGATCCGTTCCGTCGATACTGTCCGTATCATAGACTGCGCCTCTTTCCATGTCATACCAAAGGAAAGAAGTAACATTCGGATCGATTATGGTCTCACCCGTCTGAGTAATCCCGTTTATGTCGGGAACCGTTATATCCCCCGTGAAGGAACCGCTTTCCGTGTTGGTTACTTCCGTAGAATCAGATGCAAGGAGCGTACCATCCATGGCATAAAAAGATATCCCGTAGGTTCCCCCGAAGAGCAGACCGTTATCGTCGATAAGGCCGGGGCACTCCGAGACCGACAGGGAGGCTTCGATATAAGAACCGCAATCCTCCATTTCAGGGCTCACATAAATAAGATCGTCCCCGTAGTAGACTTCATAGTAAAAACTCCAAGGGAATGCATAGTCAGAAGCATCATCCGTGGGAACGATACAGAGTTCAATGGCAGGGGTATCGATATATGTTCCGTCGTCTTCTCCCCACCACCATTCGGTGTGATCCACCTTGGAGGCGAGCATGTCCGAGGGGATCATCTGATCTTCAAGGGAAGGATCAAACTCATTCATGAAGAAAAGGACTTCACCGATCATTCCCTCAAAGTCGCTGAAACGGACTCCGTCGTCTTCCGAGGCAAACTCGTATGTCACCCGTCTCTCGATGGTAAGATCTGTTTCTCTTATTGCATCAGCCAGATCCTCATAGGAAGTAAAGAAGCCGGATTCGGTAACGCTCTCATAATCGGGATAGGTAAACACCACATCAATGGTCCCCGTATCTCCGTTCAAGATCAGGGAATCCTCGTCGACCTCGCAGGACATACCCTCCAGGATCGCTTCCTGATAGCATTCCATCCACGAGGCAGTAAGCTCCATGAGGTATTCGAGGCTATCAGCGTCGTACAAGGAATCAGCTAATATATACTGTGATATCACACTCCCGTCCAAAGATAAATATGCCTCCGAAAGCGTCGAGGCGGCGGATATGACATCGGAAGCAAAGATGAAATTATCATCCACGAAGGAATACAGTTGATCCACTTCCTTTGAGTCGAAATTCTTAAGAAAGAGCTCATTACCAACCTGTTCAAATTCCATGGTCATCAAGATGTCAGTATTCCTGACTTCCCGGACAGCAGCCAATAGCTCCTCCTCATTTGTTATGTCGGGATCCCCCAGAAGGCTGTCGATATCGGGTACTTCGAAATAAACATCAACGGAACCCGATTCCTCATCCTTATCAAATCTGCAGGATTCTTCATCGATGTAATAGGAGGAATTCTCCCTGATGACGTCCAGCACATCTTCGGGGAGCGAAGATGAAGAAAAGAACTCTTCCAGTTCCTCCTCCTCGCTCTTCTTCATATCCGTCACGGATGAGATCCCTTCCACATCCATGCG
>DNAE01000124.1:21062-25205 GCA_003543635.1 Clostridiales bacterium
CTTATTTCTCATTTACTACCCCTTTTCCAAATTATCAGAAATCTTTCAAAACTATGTCTTCAGTGTTTACTCCCTTAAGTTCCACCTTGGAACCCTCCTCCACGGCGATACCGCCGGGGAATTCATTCTCGCCCTTCATTATCAGCACTATCTCCGACCTGCCGGATATGGTGAAGGACGATCCTCCTGAGCTTTGTTTCAGTACTGCATTCTCTATTATTATAACCCCTCTGTATCCCCCATTGATATTGATATCGATATCAAAGTCCATATCGGGAACACCCGTTATTATCAGATCACGGTAAAGGGGTTCCTTCTCGTTTATCATAATATGGCGTATCTTCATCTGATCGAGCTTTACCAGGCTGATCCTGTTCTCCTTACCCGCAACATATGTATCGTTCCTGTCTTGACCGCCCCCCGCAAAGGTGATTATCTGTTCCTTTACTTTCTTATCGATCTCGTAAGCGGGCTCACGGGAAGGTCTGGCGGTGTAATATCCCTGGATAAGGTCGACCCCGAGCTTTATGACCGTACGAAGTTCATCAACGGTCTCCACTCCTTCGGCAAGGGCCTTTATACCGTTGTCATGGGAGAATTGGATAATATCCTTAACAAAGTGCTGCTTCTGGGGATTAGTTCCGATATTAGACAGAAGGAGCCTGTCTATCTTTATGTAGTTGGGCATATATCTCAGCAGGTTATTGACGTTGGAATATCCCGAGCCGTAGTCGTCGATCGCCGTCAGCAGGCCGATCTTTCCGTACATCTCCTTAAGATCGAGGAGGGCCTCATCGGTAAGCTCGGACTGTTCCGTGTATTCCGCAACGATGCTTCCCCTCATGGAGGTGAAATAAGGCATGAGTTCCCGGATATCCTCATCCCTGAGATTATGTCCCGGTATGGTATTTATGAAGATCTTTCTGGTTCCGTCGAAGATGTCCTTGAGACCGTCCACGGTCCTCAGCACGTTCTTGAAGGTCGACTTCTCCATATCATCCAGCCTGTTAAAGAACGCGGCATATTTTAATATCACCGTCGGAGCAAGATAAGGTGTTGTGTCAGCCCTCATGAGAGCCTCATAAGCAACTATGTCTCCGGTTGCCGCACTTACGATGGGCTGGAAATGATAGGAGATCAGATCATTGTTTAATATGGACTTAACTATATTGGCCTCGATCTGTTCACCTTCCGTCAGCTTGCTTCCCGCCGCCATAAGTCTCGTTTCTTCCGTCTTGCCGCCGTTCTTCTTGCTGATGGCGCTGTTTACCAGCATCTCGATATCTTCCTTGCATTCCGGAGCGGCATTCTCGACGCCCTTATAGATCTCGATCTTACAGGGTAAGGTCCCCGAATCGTTGAACTCGTCGATCTTAGCAAGGAACCGATCCACATACCTTTCCAACTCTCCATCGTCCCTGCTGCTGGTGGCCCTCAGGGCAATGAACTCGCCGTTCCCGATACAGTAGCAGTAGCTGTTGATCCCGGAGAAAACGTTCTCCAGGATGTTCGATACGTAGAATATGGCCTTGTCACCCACTACCCTGCCGTAGTCGTCGTTTATCTTGGAAAGGCCCTTGATGTCGACAGCCAGGGCACCCATATAACCGCCGCTATTCATAACGAGTCCCACAAGGGTATCCCCCATATTGATAAATCCCTGGTAGTTATACATACCGGTGATATTCTCTCTTACTATCTCGGACCTTAATATCTGATTTCCCCGGATGAGCTCATCATTACGTCTGAAGTATTCAAGGCCCTTCATGACGCTCCTCTGCCATGCCCTGTATTCCCGGGAGGTTATGAGCTCCGTATCGACGGCGCTTAATGCCGTGTATCCGAACACGCGGTCCTCAAAGAAGAGAGGCATAAAGAAGAATGCCCGGGCCTCATCCCTTTCCCTGTCAAGTTCCGGGATCATAACGGACTTCGGGAAGGAATCATCGAACTTGACCCTGTCGTTAACGGGCTCCCTTCCGTCGCATCTTATTATCTCGCTTATATTGTCCGAGAATGCCTTTGAAATATCCTTTACACAATCCCTTGTCTCCCAGCCCTCATTAAGGCAGATGGAAAGGGTCCTGAAATTCCTTATCTGATAGACGTAGGAGAAGATGGTACTGATAAGACCGCTCTGGGAGGTCTGCTCCATAAGGTCTTCATCCATATTGTTAAAGAGTGAGAATACGGAAGTCATGGAGGTGTCGGTATCCCAGTTCTCCCTTTTCTCGTATACGGGGACGGCTCCGGTGCATCCGCAGCCGCAGCTTCCCCCTATAAAAAGATCCGTATGGGGGACGAACACGTCGATGTCCTCACCGTTCATCTTCCTGATGACCGATCTGAAGGAGTATTCTCCGAATTCCTCGGAGGGTATCGGAGCAGACGTCAAGGGTATCGGGGCATGCTGTCCCTCTTCATTAGTATCATATCCTGCTATCTTAACCTGTTCGGGAACCTTTACCCCGGAGTTGATCAGACCCTTGGCAAGGCCTATGGCCATGCAATCGTTGGCACAACAGACGCCCTCGGGAAGAGGGTTTCCGCTCTCGCAGAGCTCATTGGCCAGGCTCTCGCCGCTGGTATACCAGAAATCCCCGTTATACAGCATGGAGTCGTCCACTGCTATACCGTGTTCCGTCATGGCATCGATAAATGCCTTCTGTCTTATCTTGGAGTGCGGGTGCCAGGACTTACCCGTAAGGAAAACGATATTCCGAAGTCCGTGGACCTCTATCATATGGGAGACTACCTTCTTTATGGGCAGGTAGTTATCTATCAGGACCGAATCAAAGTACTTGCTCTCACGGTCAACGAAAAGTACAGTCCCCTTGTATCTGCTGCGCAGATCATCTTCTATCCCGGAGACAGCGCCGGGGGTCTGGATGGTATCGCCCAGGACCACCACCGCATCAAAACTCTCGTAATCGGGAAGGGAGAATACGGAGGTATCCCCTATCTCCCTTCCGGGAGTGCTTTGATACTTGATGAACATACTGAAGACGCAAACGTCCATATCGGCCTTCAGGGCCTCCCTGACAAAACCCCTTATGAACTGGGCCTGTCTGTACTCCTCGGGCTGAGCTGCAAGAAGAGCTATCCTTTTACGTTTCTGTCCTCTCTCCATAAAATAAATTTTACAATAAAACTGAGAAACTTAAAAGTACCGAGATAGTTTACTTTCCCCTGCCGATCCTTCTGTGCTGGGGAACTATCTTCACCTTTGTGCAAGAAGTCCCCTCCCTCATATCAAGGATCCCGGTAACCACCTCGGCCACGTCTTCGGGGACGAGGTAAGACATGGGATCTTCTTTTGCGACACCGAAATCCGCGTTCCTGTAAAGGTTGGTATCCGTCATATCGGGGCATATGTCCACGACCTTTATCCCGTGCTTACGTCCCTCCTCGAATATGCTCGCCGAAAAGGAAGACAGACCGGCTTTAAGGGCTCCGTAGGCAGCTCCGTAGGTGTTCACCTCGTCGGAGGTAACGGACGAGATGTTAAAGATATATCCCTGTTTTCTTCTCTTCATTCCGGGGAGCACCAGGGATGTCAACACCATGGGGATCTCCAGATCAGTCCTTGTCATGATCCTGATCCTCTCGGCATCTATATTTTCGTGAAGGCCGTAAAAACCCACACCGGCGCAGTTTACCAGGATGTTTATATCCTCGTTTTTTATGAGCTTACATACCTTCTCCTCAAAGGAAGGGGTATCCAGAAGGTCGCAGGTAACAGTTTCAAAGGGAAGGTCCCCTTTAAACTCCCGTCCCACGCCGAAGACTTTGAAGCCTTTCTCCCGCAGGGCCTTTGCCACGCAAAGCCCTATCCCCGAGGATGCCCCCGTCACCAGGGCCGTGCCCTTATGCTTTGTAGATCCTTGTTCCATCGATATGACCCTCCAGTTTATTGCTTATGAGATCCGTCATCTTATTCCTTAAGTCCTCGGGATACATCAGATACCCTCCCTCGTTTACAAAGGGAAACATGACCGAAGAGGAGTATCCCGAATTCCTTCTCATCTGTTTGATATATTCCTTGGATATCCTGAAGGAACCTATACTTATATCCCGGACAAGGGAAAGGTCGATCCTGCGGATGATCTCATCCGTCATGCTGCCGTAGATCTCCTCGAATCC
>DNAE01000124.1:25256-25440 GCA_003543635.1 Clostridiales bacterium
GGAACGAAGATCATCGGGTCCAGGCAAAGCCTCACCTGCGCCCCCTCCTTCTGAGCCGCGATAACCGACTCTATCCTCTTATCGAAGGAAGCGGTCTTATGCTCATACCTTTGTATTACCTCCCGGGGCGATATGGAAAAGGCATAGATGATCCTATCCGAAGGAACAAAGGACTTGGGGGCGG
>DNAE01000221.1 GCA_003543635.1 Clostridiales bacterium
CCTCGCAAGGGGCAGTTTTTTTATGCCTTGTAGTATACTTATAAGAAAAGGGTGTCCTATGAAAAAGAATACGAATAAAAAGAGCAGATCTTCAGTTAATATGAGCATCAGACAGCAGGAGAGGAATGCCGTGGTCTCCTTCGGCCCCGATGAGCCCAAGTGTTTTGCCGACCTTGCCCCCAGGGGGCCCCTGGCCGTTAAGAACAGGGTGGTGGGACTTCTCATCGAGAACGGTGACGAGGGTATAGTCCTTCCGGATCCCTCCTTCAAGGAGGCCAACTTCGGCAGGATCAGGATCGAGAGGAGCCACTTGAACGGTGCGCCCTTCAAGATGACGGTGGTCTGCGAGATATTAAATCCCGAGAATGAGAACAGGGACTTCAGGGGCGATATCGTGGAAGTCCTGGGTGATATGGGAAATAACGATGTAAGGATGCTTGCCGTCCTCCGCCAGTACGGTCTGTCCCAGACCTTCCCGGATGCGGTGAATAAGGAGATAGAGGATCTGGGGACCAACCCTGATCCCGAGCTTGTCGAGGAGGAGATAAAGAGGGGAAGGCACGACCTTCGAGACCTGCTTACCATCACCATCGACGGCGAGGAGGCCAAGGACCTGGACGACGCCATCTCCCTGGAGATCCTGCCCGAGGGCAAATACAGGCTTTTCGTTCACATAGCCGATGTTTCCTACTACGTAAGGGAAGGGACGGAACTTGACAGGGAGGCACAGCTCAGGGGAACTTCCGTTTATCTGGCTGACCGGGTCATCCCCATGCTCCCGCCGAAGCTCAGTAACGGTCTTTGTTCCCTGAATCCCGGGGTGGACAGGCTTACCCAGACGGCGGAGATGATCGTGGGCCCCGACGGCATCACCACCGACGGAGATATCTACGAGAGCGTCATAAGATCCGACATGAGGATGAGCTATAACGAATGCTACAGGATCCTCACCGATCCCCGGGACGACGATGCAGATAAATATGGAGAGATCGTACCCATGCTCCGCAACATGAAAAGGCTCGCCGAGATCTTAAAGAGCATGAGGGACGGCAAGGGTGCCATCAATTTCAATATCCCCGAGACCAAGGTCATCCTGGACGAAGAGGGCAATACCACTGATGTCATGGCATATCCCATAAACTTCTGCCACGGCATAATCGAGCAGTTCATGATCTGCGCCAACGAATACGTGGCGGAGAGATTTGCCAAGATGAACTATCCCTTCGTGTTCAGGGTCCACGAGGATCCGGACGCCATCAAGATCGCCAGGTTCTGTCATGTGGCCAGGACCTTCGGTGCGGCGGGAAGGATATCGGGGAAGATAACGCCCCTTTCCATCAGGGAATTCATGGATACGGTCAAGGACGACGACGCCCTCCCCATGCTGGACAACGTCCTTTTGAGGTCCATGGCAAAGGCCAGATACGCCCCGGATAACCTGGGACACTTCGGTCTGGCCTCCAAGTTCTACTGCCATTTCACCAGTCCCATAAGAAGATATCCGGACCTTTATATCCACAGGATAATCAAGAGCTATCTCCATAACGAGAACAAGAGACGTCACTTCGCCGGCCTCGTATCGGGGATCTCGGATCACAGTTCCGAGATGGAGAGGAACTCCGTGGACGCGGAGAGAGCATCCGTTGCGGTCAAGGTGGCGGACTACATGAAGGATAAGGTGGGGGAAAGATACGAAGGAGTCATCAACTCCATAATCGGTGCCGGCGTCTTCGTGGTGCTCCCGAACACGGTGGAGGGCTTCGTTCCCTTCAGGACCATGAGGGACCACTATATCTTCGATGAGAGATCCTACAGAGCCGTGGGCAGCAAGACGGGCAAGAAACTCAACATCGGCATGAAGGTCAATATCGTCGTATCAAATGTGGACACCGATACGAACAAGATAGACTTCGTCTTCGACGAGCATTTTGAGGACACCGAGAAGGTCGGAAGGCGTAAGGCCAAGACTATACTTAAGAAGAAAAACAGAAAGGGCAGACGTTGATCACACGCCGGTCCTTACTTGATGATGAAGCGGTCGATGCTCTTGAGGAATTCCTCGCAGTTATCCGTGTAGATCTGGCAGTCAAGGCACTCGGCGGGGACGATGCTGAAGATACCCATGAGACTCTTGGCGTCCACCGTATATCTTCCTGAGATAAGGTCGATGTCGGAGGGGCAGTAGTTTGCCGCCGTGACAAAATCCTTAACGTCGTTTATGGTAAGAAGCTTTATCTTTACGGATGTCATTTATTGTTCTCCTTGTTCCTTGCAATAACTCTCTCAAAGTATTCCGTGTACTTTTTAACTATAACATCCCACGTGAAGTTATCAAGGACGAACTGCCTGCCCGTTTTGCCCATTTTTGCTGCTTTTTCCACTTCTTTTATGTAGAAATCGATACACCCTTCGAATTCAAGATAGTCCTTGAAATAAAGGGCGGAGTTTGACTGCTGGGCAAATCCCCTTGTGACGGCGCAGTCGTAGTGCACCAGGGCGGGACGCTCGCAGAGCCAGGACTCCATGAGGACGAGGGAGAAGCTCTCGTGGATGGAGGGCTGGCACAGGGTAAGTGCTGCAGCACAGGCATCGTACTTGACCTGTCTGTCCACAAATCCCAGGTCTATTACCTGATCCTTTATGTCGTCGGGGACGGCTACTTCTCCTCCGCCTATCAGCACGAGTTTCAAGGGGGATTCCTTATGCCTTGCCTTGTACTCGCGGAAATAGTCGATGAGAAGATATATGTTCTTTCCCGCGTCCTTACGTCCGGCGTAGAGGATAAAGGGATCTTCTATCTTCTGTTCCTTCCTGAACCTTTCCGCATCGTAGGTGAAATCCGTATCCACTCCTTCGCCCAGGACCGCCTGATCCACCTTGCGAAGATCGTAGAGCTCGTTTGCCAGGACGTATTCGTTTTGTGCATGGTAGATGGCACCCGCCATATCCTTGAACAGATCCCTGAAGATATCCATGTAGGCATAGGATTCGTCGTGGAGGCAGGGGATGAGCACCGACTTCTCGGGGCACTCCTTTATTCCGAAATACGTGGTTCCGAACATGTAGGGGATAAAGACAAAAAGACCGTAGTCCTCTTTGTTTTCCCTGATATATCTGCAAAGGTCGTCGCTTCTTACCATCTCCTCGATGTAGATGCGTTCCTCCTCGGGGGAGACCTCCATGTCGTTCATGAGCTTATAGTTCACCTTGTCGAAAAGAGCGGTATTCCTCTTCCTGACCTTGAACCTGCGGACCGTAAGACCGCCCTCCTCGGTGACACCGGGCTTGTGGAAATTCTTATTCCAGTCGGAGGTGAACTTCTCGATACAGGTGCAGAGTATCTCCACGTCGAGACCTGATGCTTTCAGGTGCTTTGCTATGCCGCGAAGCTCCATCTCCGCTCCCCCGGGGATCTTGTCTCCGTACCAGGGTGTTACAAATCCGAGTTTCTTCATATCATTCTCCTCCGCCAAGATATTAACACAGAATGTGGAATTGACAACCCGGAACTATTGTTATAATATGCTTTTCAACGCTATGACGAAGAAAAGTAATCCCGTTTATCGCGTTACAGAGAGCTCCCTTTGCTGAGAACGGAGCAGAATGAATCGGGACGAAGAACACTTTACCAGCAGCGAGGTGAACACAAGGATCATTAGCCGAGCCGTATCCCTGCGATAAAGGGCAAGAGAGACTGCAAGAGCAGTAAGTCAGGTGGTACCGCGGACTATAGGTTCGTCCTGAACGAGAGATTCGTTCGGGCGATTTTTTATTTTACGGAGGAAAAAGAAATGGCAGCAAACATCTATCGCGATAAGGTGATCAGCGAGATCACCGAGAAGGACGTGGGATCCAGGATCAGAGCCTGCGGTTGGATCGAGAATATCAGAGACCACGGCGGCGTATCCTTCATCGATCTTCGTGATATGTACGGAGTCCTTCAGGTGGTCATGAGAGACACCACGCTCCTTGACGGACTCGTTAAGGAGGACTGTATATCCGTTGAGGGTATCATCGATCACAGGGACGAGGAGACATATAATCCCAAGATCGCTTCCGGTACCATCGAGCTGGACTGTAAGAGCGTTGATGTTCTCGGAAAGGTAAGGTCCCAGCTTCCCTTCGAGATAATGACATCCAAGGAGATCCGTGAGGACGTAAGACTCAAGTACAGATACCTCGATCTCCGCAACAAGAAGGTCAAGGACAATATCATCTTCAGATCCAATGTTATCTCTTTCCTTCGTCAGAAGATGACGGAGATGGGCTTCCTGGAGATCCAGACCCCCATCCTCACATCCTCTTCCCCCGAGGGCGCAAGGGACTATATCGTTCCCTCCAGAAAGTATAAGGGCAAGTTCTATGCTCTTCCCCAGGCACCTCAGCAGTTCAAGCAGCTCCTGATGGTATCCGGTTTTGATAAGTATTTCCAGATCGCTCCCTGCTTCAGGGACGAGGACGCAAGGGCGGACAGATCCCCCGGAGAGTTCTATCAGCTCGACTTCGAGATGAGCTTTGCCACCCAGGAGGATGTCTTCCGCGCAGGTGAGGAGATCCTCACGGCAACCTTCGAGAAGTTTGCACCCGAGGGAGCAGCCGTTACGGCAGCACCCTATCCCGTTATCAGCTATGCGGATGCCATGCTTCAGTTCGGTAGCGATAAGCCCGACCTGAGGAATCCCCTCCGTATAATCGACGTTACGGAGTTCTTCTCCAGATGTACCTTCAAGCCCTTCATCGGCAAGACGGTAAGAGCCATCAACGTCCATGCAAAACTCAGTAAGGGTCAGCATGAGAAGATGCTCAAGTTTGCCCAGGAGATCGGAATGGGCGGTCTCGGCTATCTTGAGGTCCTCGAGGATATGAGCTATAAGGGCCCCATCGACAAGTTCATCCCTGATGACATGAAGACGGAGATCAGGGACCTTGCAGGCCTTCAGGCGGGAGATACCATCTTCTTCATCGCCGACACGGAGGCCCGTGCGAATTCCTTCGCGGGTCAGATCAGGAACGAGCTGGGCGCAAGGCTCGATCTCATCGAGAAGAACGCTTACCGTTTCTGCTACGTTAACGATTTCCCCATGTACGAGTACGACAAGGATATCAAGGGTTATATCTTTACCCATAACCCCTTCTCCATGCCCCAGGGCGGACTCGAGGCCCTCGAGAACAAGAAGCCCGAGGAGATCCTTGCTTACCAGTACGACATCGTATGTAACGGCGTGGAGCTTTCCTCCGGTGCCGTCAGGAACCATGATCTTATGATAATGAAGAAGGCCTTCGAGATCGCCGGATATTCCGAGGAAGATCTCAAGACAAAGTTCGGTGCCCTCTATCAGGCATTCCAGTTCGGTGCTCCCCCCCATGCGGGTATGGCTCCCGGCGTTGACAGGATGATCATGCTCCTGAGGAACGAGGAGAGCATCCGTGAGGTCATCGCATTCCCCATGAACGGAAATGCCCAGGACCTTCTCTGCGGTGCTCCCGGCGAAGTAACCGAGCAGCAGCTCCGCGAGGTCCACATCAAGGTCAGACAGTGATGAAAGTTTATCTTCAGACCTTGGGCTGCCGCGTCAATCAGTATGAGACGGACGCGGTCAGGGAACTGTTCATCAAGAGCGGATACGAGATCGTTTCATCCCCGGAGGATGCGGATATCTGCATCGTGAATACATGTACGGTCACCGGGGAGGCCGACCGTAAATCAAGACAACAACTTCGCAAGATGGCACGCCTTAACCCGCGTGCCGTTGTTGTTGCCATGGGATGTATGGCGGAGATGGCAAACGGCGACATCGATGCCGACGTGGTCCTGGGAACGAGGGACAAGAACCTGGTGGTGGAAAAGACCGAGGAGTTTATTTCCAGGCGCATATCCCCGGAACACAGGAACAGTCATGTCCGCCCTGAGGTCTCCCGAAGGGATGTTTACCATGAATTCGGAACGGTGCTTTCCCCGGAGGGTACCCGTGCCTTCATGAAGATCGAGGACGGTTGCAACAAGTTCTGTACCTACTGCATCATCCCCTATGCCAGGGGAAGGGTGGCCAGCAGGGATGAGGAGAGCATCATATCGGAGGCAGAGTATCTGGCGGGATCGGGTTTCCGCGAGGTGGTGGTCTCCGGAATTCATATCTGTTCCTACGGAAAGGACAGAGGGGAGGGCATAGAGGCCCTGTCCCGGGTCCTTCGGAGGATATCGGAGATCCCCGGGATAGAGCGCATCAGGATAGGCTCCATGGAGCCCATGTCCATTACCCCGGAGTTCATATCGGACCTGGCGGGGATAGATAAGCTCTGCCCCCACTTCCATCTGTCCCTGCAAAGCGGCAGTGCGGGGGTGCTCAAGCGCATGAACAGGGACTACTGTCCCGGGGAGTACCTCGAGAGGGTAAGGATGATGAGGGAGGCTTTCCCCTCCATGTCCCTTACCACCGATATAATCTGCGGCTTTCCCGGGGAGACGGACGAGGAGTTCTCCGAGACCCTGGAATTCACGGAACTCGCGGGTTTCTCGAAGATACATGTGTTCCCCTATTCCCTGAGGGAGGGGACCGTTGCCGCCAAAATGGAGCAGGTATCCCCCGAGGTAAAAAAGAGCAGGAGCGAGATCCTGATAAAAATGTCCTCCGAGTATGAGGCTTCCTTTGCGGCTTCCTTTGCGGGGAAGAAGACATCGGTCCTGGTGGAATCTTACCGTGACGGCTGCATGGAGGGATACAGTCCCGAATATGTGAGGACCAGGATCCCTGCGGATATGAAGGTTTTCGAGGAGGTCAAGGGCAGTATAGTCGATGTTGCCGCAGTATCCTCGTCGGGAGCCTTCCTTGAAGCAAGGCTTACTTAATGATTTGTTAATGTTTAGTTAATATAAGTTTTAATCTAAAATCATTTTGATTGTTTGAGATGTGTGATAGAATAAACCCAATGAATAAGGAATAGGAGGAAGCGCAGATGAATTCTGAGACGACAAGATTCAACTTCTCTTCGGACAAGTCGGCCAATGTCAGGGAATTGATGACATATGTTCTTAATGCGCTGAAAGAAAAAGGGTACAATCCCATTAACCAGCTCGTGGGCTACTTCATTTCCGGGGACCCCACCTACATCACCAACTACAAGGGTGCCAGGGGAGTCATCAAGAGGATCGACAGGGATGAGCTCCTGGAGGTGATCATCTCGGAGTACTGCTCAAAGCTTTGAGAGACAGTGTAAAGTTTCTCGCGGCAGCAGGTGATCCTGTTGCCGGTTTTGTTTTTAAGGAGGAATATGAGTAAAGGAAGAGTAATGGGTATCGATTTCGGCATGCGCCATATAGGAGTTGCGCTGTCGGACGAGCTTTGGATAACGGCATCGGGATTCGAGACCGTCAACTGGAACGGCAAGGATGATACGGGGGCGCTGGAGAGGGTCGCTCAGATCGTTTCCGAGAAGAACGTTAAGGTGATAGTCCTGGGGAAACCCTCCCGGACGGACGGCAGCGTATCAGAGTCGGAGATAAAGGCGAATGAATTCGGCAGAAAGCTCACGGAGCTCACGGGAATAACCCCGGTGCTCAAGGATGAGCGCTATACCACGGTCATGGCCTCCAGGATGCTCCACGACGTGAACGTCAAGGCAAAAAAGCAGAAGAAGATCATCGATCAGGTCGCCGCGGAGATAATCCTTCGGGAATACCTCGAGCAACAAAGATAAGTATGATACAATTAGCATGGATCAACCTATGTAAGGAGAACGAATATGGATAATATCGAAGAGAGAGATGATATCGTAACATTGGTCGACGAGGAGACAGGTGAAGAGCTCGAGTTCGCGCTTGTGGACGGATTCGACTACAAGGACAGAAGCTATGCCGTCCTTATCACACTCACCGAGAAGGAAGAGGATGCCGAGATGGTTATCCTTGAGGAGATCGAGACAGAGGGCAGCGACGAGTTGATGCTCCAGTCCCTGGACGAGGCCATGGAAGACGAGATCTACGACTACTACGATCAGCTCTGTGACGAGAGTCTGGATAATGAAGACTAATCAGAAAAAGAGCCTTCCTTTCTCCTTCAGGGAGAAAAAGAATAACGGCAACGGAATAACGAAGAAGAAGTCCGGAGCCGGAGATGAACTCGTGGTCATCAAGGATGTCAGCAACGGAAAGCACTACTATCTTTCCGTTGTTGATACCTTTGTGTATTCCAAGAGGGAATATGTGGTCATGTATAACTATGATCCCGACGACGGTAACCACGAGAAGCCCGAACTCGTCATCATGAGGACGGAGTTTACGCCGAAGGGCGATCAGCTCTTCTATTCCATCAAGGATTCCGATGAGCTGGAAGTCGCCTTCTCATGCTTTATGAGGCGCTACTATAATTCATCGGCACCGGGAAAGCAGGACAGAGTCGGTGTCAGATAACGAACAGGCCGGAAAGAAGGGTTTTTGGAGGACGTTCGGAGGGGTAACAGCTTGTTTCCTCCTGATCCTTTTGGCCCTCTTTCTTTTTGCTTCCTCCCAGGTTTTGGCGGACCTGATCTTTTTTATCTTCGGACTCAGCTACAAGACAAATGAGGGACTTTACATCATAACCTATGTCCTGATCGCCGTCCCGCTCCTTCTTATCTACCTGAAGATCAGGAGCTACAAGAGGGAGCCTTTATTACGCAATTCGAAGATGGATGTTTCCAGGTTCTGTCTTGCCGTAGTGATAGCCCTGGGCATGCTGGGACTTGTCACCGTCTACATGATAGTGGCGGATAAGATCTCGGAGAGCTTTGCTCCCATGGAGGAAGCCATGGAGCAGTACCAGGATTCCGTAGACAGATACAGCGGCGTCGAGAAGGATGCCGTTCCCTTCTGGGATGTGCTCATCGAAGCTTTTGCTCTGACCTTCCTGGTTCCTTTGGCGGAGGAGCTCTTGTTCCGCGGGATCGTTCTCGGGGAGCTTGCCAGGAAGTTCGGAAATATCTGGGCCATCATTTTGTCCTCCGCCATATTCGGAATAATGCACGGCCTTTCCATCCATATCGGATATGCACTTATATGCGGATTCTTCCTCGGATTCGTATACGTATACACCGACAGCATAAAGAG